>NZ_JBBCQL010000022.1:0-32186 GCF_037149975.1 Chryseobacterium sp. VD8
TTTAAATCTTAAAAAAGGAGATAAAGTTGCCGTTTTGTCTAAAAATTCATTGGCAATCACAGAATTTTTCGAAATTTTAGCAGGTAACGTAGAAGCGGACAAAGGAACTGTTGCTTGGGGAGTTACTACAAACCAGTCTCATATGCCTTTAGACAATACCAATTTCTTTCAGGAAGATTTAAGTTTGGTTGATTGGCTAAGACAATTCACGAAAAATGATGAAGAGCGTCATGAAGAATTCGTGAGAGGTTTCTTGGGAAGAATGCTTTTCTCCGGAGATGAAGCTTTAAAATCATGTAAAGTACTTTCAGGAGGTGAAAAAATGAGATGTATGTTCAGCAGAATGATGCTTCAGAAAGCTAACGTTCTTTTACTGGACGAACCTACGAACCACTTAGACCTTGAAAGTATCACGACATTGAACAACTCACTGTCTAACTTCAAAGGAAATATCTTATTGGCTTCTCATGACCACGAAATGCTTTCCACAGTCTGTAACCGAATCATCGAGCTGACTCCAAACGGAATTATCGACAGAGAAATGACTTACGATGAATATCTTGCTGATAAGAAAGTGAAAGAATTAAGAGAGAAAATGTATTCTTAAAAATATTTAAAAACCGTTCAACTGCTGAACGGTTTTTTTTAACACTTCCCCTTCAACAATAAACTTTTCTTTTAAATTATAATTCCCTATTTTTGTGAAATGAGTCAAAAATGGATTTACAAGCCCGAACCCGATGAGGAAATTGTGGATGGATTAAGTTCGTCTCTTGGTTTTGGAACTTTTGAATCTAAACTCCTCGTTCTCAGAGGAATTGACAATTATCAAAAGGCAAGAGAATTTTTCAAACCCAACCTTAACGACATTCACAGTCCGTTTTTAATGGCAGATATGCAAAAAGCTGTAGAGCGGATTGCCACTGCAATTGAGAATGGAGAAAAAATATTGGTATACGGAGATTATGACGTGGACGGAACAACTGCCGTTGCACTGATGTATCTGTACCTCAGCAAAATTGTTCAGAAAAAATATTTAGATTACTATATTCCCGACAGAAATTCTGAAGGATACGGAATTTCCACCGAAGGAATCGACTTTGCCAAAGAAAACGGTTTTTCTTTGATTATCGCTTTAGACTGCGGAATCAAAGCATTAGACATGATCAGCTATGCCAAAAGTCTTGATATTGATTTTATCATCTGCGATCACCATTTACCCGGCGAAGAAATCCCCGATGCTGTTGCTGTTCTGGATCCGAAAAGAAGCGACTGCCGTTATCCTTTCAAAGAACTTTCCGGTTGCGGAGTTGGTTTTAAACTTTGTCAGGGTCTCAACACCATTTATAAACTTCCTGAAGCAGAACTGTTTGAATTAACAGATCTTCTCGCTATTTCCATTGCCGCAGATATCGTTTCGATGACAGGAGAAAACAGGGTTTTGGCTAAAATGGGACTGAAAACTCTTCGAAAAACGAGAAATTTAGGATTAAGATTATTAATTCCTGAAGACAAGCTTTCTCATTTTGAAATTTCAAATATTGTGTTTGAAATTGCGCCGAAAATTAATGCTGCTGGAAGAATTTCGCACGGAAAAGCAGCCGTTGAGCTTATGGTTTCCGACAACCTGAAACACGCCCATCAGATCGTGAGCGACATCATGAATCTTAACGATGAAAGGCGTGAACTGGATATGAATTCTACCCTTTCTGCTTTGAATCAGGTTATTGAATCTCAGCAGGAAACAAAATACACTACCATTGTTTATCATCCGGAATGGAATAAAGGAGTGATCGGGATTGTAGCTTCAAGACTGATTGAAACCTACTACAAACCCACTCTCGTTTTTACCGATGGAAATAATGGGGAAATGGTGGCTTCGGCGAGATCCGTTTCAGATTTTGATGTTCATGAAGCACTGGATATGTGTTCGGAATATTTTTTAAAATTCGGAGGACATCATGCTGCAGCAGGGCTTTCTATGGAAAAGGAAAAATTTGCGGCTTTCAAGGAAAAGTTTGAAAGAGTAGTTTCCGAAAAAATAAAAGAACATCAGAAAGAGCCTTCGATCACGATCGATTCGGAAATACAGATTGATGAAATCAACAGGGAATTTATCAATTTCCACAGAAAACTGGCTCCTTTCGGACCTCACAATATGAAACCGATTCTTACATTAACGAATCAGAAAATTTCGGGGTATATCAAAACAATGGGAAAAGATAATAATCATCTTAAATTTTATATCAAGCAGGAATCCACCGGAAGAAATATTGAATGTGTAGGCTTTAAATTAGGGCAGTTTGCTGATGATTTCAGAAATAAATATTTTGATCTTGCCTTCACGCTTGAAGAAAACCACTGGAAAGGAAATGTAACGCATTATCTGAATATTAAAGATGTTAAATTCAGGGATTAGAAGTTGGTTATGAAAAAAATTGGTTTATTTTTCGGTTCGTTTAACCCGATTCATATTGGTCATTTAATTTTAGCCAATTATATACTGGAAAATTCCGATATGGATGAATTGTGGTTTGTGGTAAGTCCGCAAAATCCTTTTAAAGAAAAAAAATCTTTGTTAAAAGATCATAACCGACTGGATATGGTGCAGCTTGCGGTAAAAAATTATCCGAGAATGCGCGCTTCAAATGTGGAATTTTCCCTTCCGCAGCCAAGTTATACGATTGATACACTTACTTATCTTCATGAGAAATATCCGGACTATTCTTTTAGTTTAATCATGGGAGAAGATAATCTGGAAAGCCTTCATAAATGGAAGAATGCTGAAACCTTGATTAAGAATCATCACATCATTGTTTATCCGAGAGTTTTTGAAGGTGAAAAGAAAGATTCTGAATATCTTCAGCACGAAAATATTTCTCTAATCAACGCGCCGGTTATTGAACTTTCCGCAACAGAAATCCGTAATATGATTAAAAGCGGAAAAAATGTAAGACCGATGCTTCCTCCCGAAGTTTTTGATTATCTGGATGGAAGCAGTTTCTACAAATAATTCTGTATGAAATATTATTTATTCTTATTTGTGTTTTGGGGGTATTGCATCATTTTTGGTCAAGCCATTTCCAGAGAAGATTCCGCAAAGATTGATAAAGAAATTGAATCTAAAAAATGGTTAGAGGAAATATCAAGATATAGAAAGGAACAATGCAGTAAAGATTCTTTAAAAGCTGTTGATGATTCCAAAACAATAAATAAATATTTCATCGGTATTGCGGCTCCATATGGTTCTGATTTTCCGGCGGACAAAGAATTAGAAGCATCTTTAAAAAAATTGGGAATAATTTGAGGTGGAACATGGATGGGAAACTGTTTGACAACTTATTCTTCAAATTCATGTTATTATAGATACATGAATGAATTTACAGAAGAAAAGTTCGGAAAAGACGTTATTGATAATATTGTTAAGCAAGCACTATTACAACATATTGAAAGTAATCCTGCTATACTTTTTGAATATAACGATCATTTAGATTGGCTCTATGAAGATAATCATACAAGTGCAGATTCTATAATCAGTGATCTGTTTTTTAAAAATTTTAAATATCCTAAAGGTTACAAATACTCTTCTCAAAAAAAATCTTCATTTACCGAAGTGAATGTATCAGTAGTAGAGTCTTCTTATATTTTAAAAGTCGATAGCTTTAAGCATCATATTGACAATAATCATAACAAAAAGTTCATTGCCTATTTTGAAAAAGAGATCAGAAAGTTTATTAAATCACGTAAATTTGCTCTGTCAAAATACAGCGTAAACCATAATGGGATGAAAACGCACTTTACTATTTACTTTAAATAAAAGAAATGAACTTCATCGAAAAATTTTTCTTAAAATATCCTCAGGAAAAAATCATTAAATGGTTTAAAAACATATGCCTTGCAGAAGCCATTTCATGGTTTTTTCTTTTTACAGCAATGATCTGGATCCGCACCAATCCTGATGAAATTCTTCCTATTGTCTACATCAGTACCATCGGAAGTATTCACGGCTTCTTTTTTTCTCTTTATCTGATCTTTTTACCCGCGGTAAGAAAAATTTACGTGTGGGACGATGAAGACAGCGTTTTTGCCTTAATTGCCGCCTTCTTCCCATTTGCAACCATCTGGATTGATAAAAAACTTGCCCGTTTCGACAGAGAGTAAATCAATAAAAAGAGCCATTTCGGTTCTTTTTTCTTTTTATTACCAACATAATATTTCAGAAATTTTATCCTGAAATGTAATACAATCATGTTCAAAATTGTCTTATAAACAGCAAATAAACAAAAATTAAAAATTTAACCATAAATTTTACTAACTGAAAATCAAGTAGTTAAATTTTAATTAAAAATATTTTAAGTACTTTGTATTGCAAGATACTTAATTTATTATATATCTTTGCAATGTTAAATAATAACAAATACAAGCTATTAAAACTCTCTAAAATATTATATCATGAAAACGACCATTCTTATCGCAGCTATATTCTTCAGTGGATTATCTTTCGCACAGCAAACTAAAAAAGATACTGTAAAAACAAAAAGCATAGAAGGAGTTACTTTAACCAAGCAGGTTTTCAAAAAACAAAGCGACCGTTTTGTCTATGATGTTGCTGCCTCTCCGATTGCAAAAGGAAATACAACGTTCGATATTCTAAAGCAGACTCCCCTTTTGTCTACAACAGATGATAAAACGTTAAAGATTGCAGGGAAAAATAATGCGCTGATCTACATTAACGGCAGAAAAAGCAATATGGATGCAGAATCTCTGGTTCAGTTTCTGAAAAACACACCCGCAGAAAATATCCAGAAAATTGAAGTGATTACAGTTCCGGGAAGTGAATATCAGGTGGAATCTTCCGATGGGATCATCAATATCGTTCTGAAGAAAAAAATGAGCGACGGAACCAGCGGAAACATGAGAATGTCTAATACCCAAAGCAAATACAATGCAAGCAACGCCAGTTTCTCTGTCAATTACAGAAAAGACAAACTGGGAATTAATGCGAATCTTAGCGGTGGCGAAAATATCAATCCGCAGTCTTACATTCTCAGAAACCGATCTGAAAATGTACAGAATGAATCTGTAGGGAATATTGATGATCCAAACAAAAATTTAGGAGGGTATCTGAATATTGATTATCAGTTGAATGACAAAAGTAATCTGGCTTTATCATGGAATACATGGGCAAACAAAAGCTACAATTCTACGATTGATCTGATGAACACGATTACAAAATATGATACTAACGGCAATATACTTTCAACCGCTTACACTAAAACCAAAAATAAAGAGGACGCAAGAAGTTACAACAATTCTGTAAATTTAAACTATGAAGTAAAGCTTGATTCTTTAGGAAGCAAACTGAACGTGAATGCAGCTTATCTTAATTATAAAAGATTTCAGTACACGAATAACAACACGCTGATTCAGGATGCGGCAGGAAATTTCACCCAAAACAGCAGCAAAATAATTCAGGATCTTCCGCAGGTTATCAATAATTTTTCCGGGACGGTGGATTATATTCAGAAATTTAAAAACGATTTTACGTTCTCTGCCGGGGGAAATTACAATAAAACAAAAACAGACAACGACACCAAAAACTATTCATATCCATACGATCTTTCCGGTAACCAGTTAGCTTCTCAAAATGATTTTAACCATTTTATTTACAATGAAAATATTTACGGGCTGTATGTAACTATTGAAAAGAAGTTTTCGGATAAGTTCTCAGGAAAAATCGGAGCCAGATACGAAATCACGAATAGCTTAGGAACTGCAGACAGCTGGAAAAACAATGTAGAAACCAATCAGCAGATCGAAAGAAATTATAATAATCTTTTGCCTTATCTAAGTTTCAATTATGCTATTAACGATAAAAACAATTTATCTTATTCATTTTCAAGCCGCATGAGAAGACCCAGCTTTTGGGAACTGAACCCTGTAAAAAATCTTATTACGGAAGATAATTATACCCAGAATAATCCTTTCGTAAAGGCATCTTCCACTTACAATCAGGAGTTAACATATATGTACAAAAATTCTTACTTCCTGATTCTGAATCATACCTATGAAAAAGACCAGATCACGCAGGTTCCGTTGCAGAGAAGCTATATCGATCCGAAAACCAATCAGAAAAGAGTTCAGTTGGCGTACATCAGAACCAATTTCGGAGACAAGCAGGAAATGTCTGCCATGCTGGGAATTCAGAAATCTTTATTTAAGCAATATCTTACATTAAACTTCAATGCGGGTGTACAGTATAACATCAACAACGGAACACTAGATACAGATCCAACAACAGGACAGGTTTTTGACACTTATGTAAACAACAGAAAATCTGCAAGTATGGTGATTACCAGTAACAACACCATTCGTTTAGACAAAAAGAAAACATGGTTCTTAGGCGTAAATTTCTTCTATGTGGATAAACAGCAGATAGAACTTGGTATGCTGAAAAACTTAGCGAGTTTAGATCTGAGCATTAAGAAAAACTGGAACGACTGGACTTTTGCGGTAAATCTGAATGATGTTTTAAGAACCAACGTAGTGGAAATAGAAGATTTACAGGCTTCCGGAAATTACAACTACATTAAAAACAATATGTACAAAAGAAGTATTAATGTAAGCATTACTTACAATTTCGGAAACCAGAAAGTGAAAAAAGTAAGAAATATCGAAAGTGCTTCAGACGAAATTAAAAACAGAACAAGATAACAATCATTTCTTCATATAAATTATTTTTTGTGGTAAACTCGCTGATTTCTCAGCGAGTTTTTTTATTTTTAATTAAAATTCAATGATGAAGAGTCGTTTAGTGGTTTTAACAGGTTTATTTCTTCTTACACTTTTAAATTGTAAACAAAACACCATTGATTTGGGCAACGGTCAGTCTTTCACCATAGAGAAAAATATTTCCTACGGAAAAGATAAAGAGCAGAAAATGGATGTCTATGTTCCTAAAACTTTTACAAAAGACAAAGATGCTTTTATCATTACTCATGGCGGCGGTTGGCGCGGCGGAAGGAAATCTCAGCTTACAGACTTCACCTATGATCTGATGAAAAAGTTTCCGGAAAAGATCTTTATCAATCTGGATTATCGCCTTGCATCATCCAAACGCTTTGCTCTTCCCAATCAAACGGCTGATATTACCAATGCCATGAACTATGTAGAAAAAACCTTAAAAACCTATCCCAAATATATTCTTCTCGGAAACAGCGCAGGAGCGCATTTAGCAATGTTGTATGCTTATAAATTTGATCCGGACAGAAAGGTAAAAGCGGTTATCAATATCGTCGGACCTACAGATTTGAATGATCCCGGATTTAAAAATTATGAAGATTATGCTTTTGTAGAAAAACATTTGATCGATCCTAAAATCGTAGACAGCAAAACAACGCTAATGGACTTTGGAAGTCCGATTCACTGGATTACTCCAACTTCCACTCCTACCCTTTCTTATTACGGAATTAATGATCATGTGGTTCCGCCATCTCAGCAAAAAACTTTAGACTCCACTCTCACAAAAAACAAAGTCTATCATGAATCGTATCAATTTACCGGAGATCATCTCGGCTGGGATCAGTCTTCCAATGGAGATTTTCTGGTTAACAAAATTGAGGGGTTTATGAAGAATATAAATCCTTAAAATTCTTTAGATGTACAGAATAGTATTTTTTCTTTTAATAACAGCTCAGTTATATAAATCTCAAAATAAACGTTTTGTTTACGAATACAGTTTCGCAGAAGATTCCACGCATCTTGATATTAAGAAAAAAGAATTTCTGAATCTTGATATTTATAAAAACAGTTCCCGATTTTATTCTTCCGATATTCCCGAACAGGACTCTTTAGTAAGAATTAAAGAGAAACCGAAAGATAAATTTCCTTATCAGGGAATTCAGTATTTAGACGTTATTGTAAAAAATTATCCAGATTTTAATATGACATTGTATACAAGCTGTCAGAATTATTATCAGGTAAACATGCAGAAAAAACCTAAATGGAAAATCTTTCCTGAAAAAGAAAAGATTTTAAATTTTTTAGCTCAAAAAGCAACAACTACATTCTATAACAGAAAATGGACAGTTTGGTTTACAACTGATATTCCCATTCAGGACGGTCCTTATTTGCTCCATGGCTTACCTGGGTTAATTGTAAAAGCAGAAGACGAGAAGAAAGGAATTTCATTTCAGCTTGTAGAGATAAAATCACTTCGAAATTCAGATCCGAAAGAACTTCCATATTATTTCAGACATAAGCTTATTTTAGTAACAGAAAATTCTTTCAAAACTATTTTAAAAAATTATTTCGACAATCCTTCTCCGCAGCGGAACAATGATAACAATGATTTGAAACAATTTTTTTTTGACGGTAACGGAAAAGAAATATCAGATTCCGAATTTTATAGAATGGTGGAAAGAAATAATAAAAAAGCTTTAGAGAAAAGGAATAATCTTTTAAGATGGGATATTATAAACAATTAATATTCTCTTTATTATTAAAAAAATAAACGCTCTGAAAAACTCAAAGCGTTTATTAATATTTATTCAGACTTAAAAATCTCCGATCTTTCCGAAACTCCATTCGCATTGAAAGCTTCGATCTGGAAATAATATGCATCAGCTCTGTCGGCTCCGGTGAAGAAATATTCGTTTTTTCCGTACACCATAATGCTTCCGTATAATTTTTCAGGAGATTTGCCCCAATAAATAACGTAGCCATCCGCTTCGGAATCTTGTTGCCATTTCATCCAGATGCTTCTTCTTTCGCCGTATTTTTTAGGATCAGATCTCAACGGAACAAAATTCTGAACTTTTGGAGGAACAGTTCCCGCTCCTTTTCCAAAAACTCTGAAACCGCTTAATGCAAATTTTCCGGTGGGCATTTTCAGATTTTCCATTTTCAGAAATCTCGCTTTTGCAGGTTCTTCCAATTCTACATAATCATGAGGAACATCTTTGGTGTTTTTACTTTTATCCACAATAACACTCCATTTTTTGCCATCATCGGAACCATAAATTTTATACTGGTGCATTTTGCCCAACGTTTTACCCATAAACTCAACATCCTGATCGGCGTAATTGATCTGAATCGCATTAATGGTAGAAACCTCTCCTAAATCCGTCTGAAACCACTCTCCGGAATTTCCTGTTTTGGCACTCCAATACGTTTTAATATCTTCATCCACTGCATAATTGGAATGATATCCTCCTAAAGTCGATGAAACCTGAACCGGCTTATTGTAATTCAGCAGCATCCAACCTGCAAAAAGTCCTTTAGAGAAATCTTTTCCCTGAGCGTACTGCGGAAGATACGTCGGATAATCTCCGTAAGCCGTGTTGCAATACATTACATCATCTTTATCAAATCCGGCAGGCCAGATTCCCAAACGTCTTTCAAAATTATTTTTTGTTGAAATAAAAATGGTAGAAATGTGCCACCAGTTTTTGTAATTATCTTCAAACGTTGCACCGTGTCCTGCTCCTCTTGCAAAACCTCCCGGTTTGTAAGAAAACGGATTGTGCTGTTGATATTCAAAACCTTCCAAAGGCTTATTACTAACATACACTCCATCCGAATATCCGCTGAATTCCGTTGCAGGAGCTCCGTACTGAAGATAATATTTTCCGTTATGCTTCGTCATCCAAGCTCCTTCTACGAAAGGCTGCAGGAAAACATTATCATTGTATTCCCCGAATCTTTCCCAGCCGTGATCTTCAGGTTTTAGTCTGATCGTAGGCTTTACAAAACCTTCGGACTGAAGGGTATTTACTTTTACTTCAGTTCCCAACAAAGGCCATTCATTGCTTGATCCCCAATACAAGTACAGCTTGTTTTTATCTTCATCGTAATGAAATGCAGGATCCCAAGCTCCGACTTTTAAAGTATCAACGGCAATTTTCCAGTCATCTTTGGTGGGATTGGTACTTTTCCAAATCGGGAAATCCTGTTCCCATGTAGATCCGAAAACGTATAACGTATCTTTCATTGCCCAAACTGCAGGAGCGTTAAGATCGTGGGTATATTTATTATCTCTCAGAAATTTCCGGTGAACGAACTTCCAGTCGAGCATATCGTCGCTGTACCAGTATCCTTCCTGATTGGTGGAAAAAAGAAAGAGCTTGTTTTTAAAATTAACAATTACCGGATCAGCCGTAGCACGGTGTTTTCCCTGTTTTGAAAAAACTTCGAACGGAGTATACCCATAATCGATATTAATCGGGTTACAAAATGTCTTCTGCTGAGCATTTAAACTGAAAAATCCCAACAAGAGCATGAATGAAAGGAGGCACTTCTGCATTTTCATATGTTTTAACTTTGAAGGCAAAATTAGTTAACTTTTTTCGGTTTTCTCCAAATAAAGCCGTCCAATAAGTAATGCGTAAGCTGAGGAACGACTAATAAAGGAACCAAAAACTGAAACCAATTTACTGAAACGTTCAGATTTAATGAAAAATGTTCGTTCCAGACCAATATTTCCCATAGAAACTCTTCGAAAAATGCAAAAGCAAGAATGACGAGAATAAATAAAAATATCCCGAAAGCAGATTTGAATAAAGAAAGACGGTTTAGATTTTGATCCTCTTTTTGTTGAATTTCTCTGATGTAAATTAAAGCAATGTAAGGAATTCCGTGTGAAATCACATTCAGAAAAGTGAAAACCAGATCGTTATTAAAATATACAATTCCGAAATACCACGAAAGATAAGTTCCGGAAATTAAGGCAACTTTAGGAATATTAAATTGTCCGGTTTTAAAGATTTCGAAAATAGTTTTGAATAGCCAAATCATTAAAATCCCGAAATATAAAATCTTAATGACAGGAATATAATCCGGAAGATTCTGAAGCCAGTTGAATTCATTTTCTACAAACCAAGTAAAAGCTCTTGGTGTTTTAAACCAATACAACATCGGAAAAATCGTGGCAGAATACACTGCAATTTCATCCAATTTTTTACTCCAGTTATTGGGTTCAAATCTGGCATAAATTCTCATGAAACCATATTGCTGCCTGATAAAATGAAAAATCGCCACCAAAGCCAAAACCGACCAAAAAGTAAGACTTCCGAACTGGTATAAAATCAATCCAAAAATCCAGCTTAAGGCGGGAATTCCGTAATATAGCAATTTTCTTTTCCTGACTTCTTCTTTAACGAAATACGTTTTAAATAACGTTGAATACACATGCGCAACATCTACGAAAACAATCAGGAAAAGCCATGTGTAAAAGGAATAATGATTTTCCAGTTCCTGAATCTGTTTCTGAAATAAGAAAACAATCAGCAAAATAATGAAAGGCGGCGACAGGATAAACCAGCCGTCTGTTTTTGCATTATGAATCCAGGGTTGTTTCATTTTTATTTTGGGGAAACCTTATAGGTTTTAAAAACCTATAAGGTTTGAGTTCTTGTTTTAATATTAATCAAATTGCTGCATCTCTTTTGCGGTTCTCCATCCCTGATAAAAAGCTTCCTCGAAAATTGAAATTCCTGAAAGATCAGAATGGGCAAAGAAAATTTTTCCGTCAATCGGCTGTTTTGCTTTTTCTGAATTTCCAAAAATCTGATTCGGAACCGGCGCAATCATCGCATGACCAATTTTGTGAAACTGCATTTCGAGGATAAAATCTTCAATCATAGGATGGGCTTTTTTTAAATCTTCCAAAACAAGGCTTTTCAACTGTTCTTGTTTCAGACCGTATAATTTTTTTCTTGCTTTTTTACAATCATTGGTAGAAAAACTTCTGTAGTAGGTAATCACTTTTTCACCCATAATCTGGTTTACATTCTGATGCTGATCGTAAATATAGCCTAAACCATCAGAACCGTAGATTACGTTATCCCAAGCCAATTCTTCATCTCCTCCGAAATCGTTTTGTAAAGTAATCGTTGTTAAAAGCCACGGAACATAGTTAAAATGTTCAGCTCTTTTATTGTTGAAAATTCTTTCGTTGACGAATTGCGGAGTCGCAAACAGAACTTTTTCAGCAATGATCTTTTTGTCTTTTTCTGAATATTGTCGAAACTTAAAACCTCAACATTTTTATCATTAATTTTTACCTCAAAAACTAAATTATTCGATGAAGATTTTCCTTCTGTATATTTTGAAAAATGTTTTGCCAGTCTTGCATTTCCTTCCGGCCATGTGAAAACCTGATCTTTGTACTTTTTGCTCCAGTTGTTTTTTCTTCCCGCAAAATAATGAATTCCAGCCCAAGCTGAAACATAATCGATTCCCAAACCGTAATCGTCGCGACAGGAATAATCCAACAGCCAGAGTAATTCTTCAGATGTAAAATTTTCCTGTTTCAGCCAGTTTTTGAAAATAATTTTCTCTAATTGTAAAACCTCCTCTTCCCGACTGGAATCGTGAACCGGAATGGCAAACCAATATTTTCCTTCCGCATCTTTTTTATGCTGAAAGTGATCCATCATTTTAAAAAACCGGTCAAATTCCACTTTTGTTTCTTTGGAAATGCCATTTTGCGGAACGATATCATTTTGCCATGAATTTTTGAAAAACAACCGTTCCTGTTGCGGGAAAGTCATCTGATATTCATCTAAAATCGGATCACCGTTTTCATCGTCTCCCTGATACATTTTGCATTCTTTCAGAAATTCAATGATTTCAGTATTTTCTTTATTCGGTAATGGCAAATAATGTGCACCCAAAGGAAATTTTGAAAATTTATTCTGCCCGTTGGAAGAGTTTCCGCCTAAATGATTTTCCATTTCGAGCAACAGATAATTGTTTTTCTGATTCTGACTGAAAAATCTACATGCCGAAAGTCCTGAAATTCCTCCGCCGACAACGAGGTATTTTGTGCGGATTTCTTCCGTAGGTTGAGGAAAATCTTTTGCCCAGAGTTTGTGCCCTAAAATATGATTGGTTCCGGTGATTTTTAGCAATAAAGATTTGCCTTTCTTACTGCAATAGTGTAAAAAAGGAATCATGAGACTGCCTAAAAACAGGGTTTTAAGGAAATCTTTACGTGAAAATTGAGTGGGCTGAGTTGGCAAGATTTAATGGTTATTTTGAGATGCTTTCATAATTGTCTTCAGGATTCTGGAAATTGTTGATAACTCTGTGGATTCTCAACATATCATCCTGATAATCATAAATAATGTAGTTATGTTTCGTTACCAAATATTTCATAAAACCTGTATCTCTATATTTTTCAAAGTATACATTTTTTGAAAGTAGCATTTGAATAGCCTGATCATATTTATTCAAAAAATTTTCTAAAACCAGAACGCCCCATTGATCAAAAAGATAATCCTGAAGATTTTCAAAATCTTTCTTGGAAAGATCACTATATTCTACCCTCATTCTTTCGCTGTTCTAATCTTGCACGAGCCTGCTTCATTAATTCCTGGTGAGATATTGTTCTCCCCATTCTGAAATCTTCTTCGGATCTTTTCAACGATTCTAAAATCTCTTCATGGGTTTCGTTTCTATAAACAGGTTCCATTACTTTGGCAATAGAAAGCAGTTCTTCGGAAGTAAATCTCTTTTCTTTCATTTTTTTGAAAAAGGTAGGTTTTTTAATTCCTGTTTTTTCAATGATATAGGAAATTTTGAAGGGTGAATCTTTCAGAATCTGATCGATGTTGTTCTGGATTTCTATATATTTTTCAATTTCAGCTATCATATTTTTACAATTTAAGTATCAATTCATGATACAAATATAATAAATAATTGACACTTTTCTATTGAACTTTACCCCATTCTTCATCAAAATACCGTACTAAAATCTGGTTATCCAATCGATTGACTTCGATATCTTTGGTTTTCATGTCTTTCGTAAAGTAAGAGAGTTGTGAAAAATTGTAATCATAAAATTTCAAGTTTGGAATCTTACGATAGATTTTATTGTTGATCGGTTCAAAAGAAGCCATTGAAAATCCCCATTCTCCGAATGACGGAACATACGTGTGATAAGCAGAAGTAAAGGGAAAAATTTGATTAATTGTTTTCTCAATACACCAGAAAGATTTCGGCGCAAAGTAAGGAGAAGTTGTCTGAACTACAATTTTTGTATCTAAAGTAGTCAGTCTTTCCAATTCTTTATAAAACTGTAAGGAATACAATTTTCCTAAACTGTAATTGGACGGATCCGGAAAATCAATAATGATAACATCGTACTTTTTAGAGTTTTCTTTTACCCAAATGTAAGCGTCTTTATTTATCACTTTCAACTTTGGGTTAGATAAAGAGCTTTGATTCAATTGGCGCATGGTTTCATTATTCCTGAAAAAATCCGTCATTTCTCCATCCAAATCGACGAGAGTGATGTCTTTTACTTCTTTGTATTTTAAAACTTCACGAACAGCGAAACCGTCTCCTCCACCCAAAATTAAAATATGATCGATCTTTTTAGCCATCGACATTGCGGGATGAACCAGCGCTTCGTGATAACGGTATTCATCTACCGAAGAAAACTGTAAATTATTATTCAGATATAATCTGAATTCACGGCTGTTTCTGGTTAAAACGATTCTCTGGTAAGGTGAGCTTTTGGTGTAAACGACATTTTCGCCGTATAATTTCTCTTCCGAAAATGATAAAATTCTATCCGAAAAGATAAAGAGAATAACAAGCAGAAGAAAGGCTCCGATTGATTTAACTCTTAATGAAACTGGTTTTGAAAGTTCTTTTTTCAGATAAAAACATAAAAATATGGCAATGGAAATATTAACCAAGCCAAAAAACAGAGGCGTTTTTACGATTCCCAACTGCGGAATCAATACCAAAGGAAACAGAATAGAAGCCAGCAACGCTCCGATATAATCAAAAGCGAAAACATTTGAAACGAGATCCTTGAACTGAACTCGGTCTTTCAGAATGTTCATCAACAACGGAATTTCTACTCCGACCAAGCATCCTGTAAAAAAGACAAAAAGATACAGCACGGCTTCAAAATGAGCCAAAGTGTTAAACAGAATAAATAAAACCACAGAGCTTATTCCGCCGATGATCCCGACCAGAATTTCTATTTCTATGAATTTATCAATTAAATTTCCTTTGATAAATTTGGCAAAATATGATCCTACTCCCATCGAAAAAAGATAGACTCCGATGATGAAGGAAAACTGCTTCACGGAATCGCCCAGAAGATAGCTCGCCAAAGCTCCCGCCACCAATTCGTAGATCAGTCCGCAGGTTGCGATGACAAACACCGAAAACATCAACAGCAGTTCAAGAGGAATCCTCTTTTTATCCATGAATTGCTGCACTTATGATAATTGAAATCCCGATGATGAAAGCTCCGAAAATAATCGCCAACGCAGTATTTTTATTGTGAGCGATTTCGTGCCATGTTTTTTCCGGCGTTATTTTTTCAATGATTAAATAGCAAACCAGCAGGATTGCAATTCCCAGAAAGGAATAAATCACTGAATTGATGACCGGTAAAAAGTTGATCTGATCCATAATTTTAGATTTTATTTGTGATAGTATCTATAATATCCCACTCCGGAAGAGTGATGTCTTCGCGTTGTTCCGTCTCTGTATGTTTCCGTTTTCTCGCAGTCGCAGAATTGGTTGCCGTCAAAAGTGAGATAAGTAAACCAGCCGACAAAAAATACTCCGATGAGACAGAGAATCCAGTGTTCTTTTATGTAATTAATAATAGTTTCCATCGTTTATGAGTAGGTGTAAGGTGAATTTGAACTGTTGAACCATTTTGATCTTTCGAAAGATTTTCTTCCGAACCAGACTGCTGCGACAAACCCGATGATAAACAAAAGAACAAACACAAAATTCCTGAAGGAAACAGGAAGCCATTCTGCTTTAATTTTAACCGATTTGTTTTCGGTTAACTCTGGTGTTGTCGCTCCGGCTGCAAGATTGGTATTCAAAAGAGAGTCGATATCCGCTTTTCCTAAAGTCTGATGAACAAACTGTCCAAGGCTGCTTGTTGTGTCTTCCTTAATCATTTTTGAGCTTCCGAAAGCCGTTGTTTCCATCGTACTGTTGTTGGTAACGTTAATGGTTCCGTTGTTATCTCGTGATAAAGTTAAACTTCCGTCCTGAGTTGCATAATAAAAAGGTGGAGTTTCCTTTGGAGTTTCCTGTTTTTCTGCTGAAATTGTAAAATGGTATTTTCCCGGAGCTACTCCACAGAAATTAAAACTTTCATCCCGTCTTCCTTCGCTCCAGCTTTCACCGTCTTCATACCCGTGATATTCTTCAATATCTTTAGAAGCATAGACTATTTCGTTGGTTTTCTCATTGACCAGACCTAAGCCGACATTTGCCCAGGAATTATCCACATTGGAATATACCTCAACTTTCAACGGGGCAGAACCGCCTGATAATTCAAAGCTTTTGCTGACCATTTCTTTATTGCGGACATCTGCAAAATTAATTTCCTGCTCAAAAACCGATTTATTGGTTCTCGTACCGACTACATACAACTGAATCAGACTGATTAATAACGCCGAAACCGCCATAATATTAATGGTGTGCTTTACATTTACATAAAATGGCTGAACAATTCCTATTCCTGAATAATTGGGAAGATTTGAAATCCCGAACGCTTTTTTTACTTTATATTTTGAGAAGTGTTTGCCTGAAAAATATTGTACGCTGGTTTTAGATTTTTCCTCAGAAACCATATAGATTCCGTTTACATATTCTTTGTAAGTAGAAATTCCGAAATCGAGTCTTTCTTCGAAAAAACCAGCGGCAGCATGAATATGGCACTCCGTAGTTTCATATTTTCTGAAACTTATAGCTCCATACTCCAGAATAAGACTGTTCCATGATTTTCTTTTCACATCCATTTTATCAATTGTGTGAAGCAAAACCCAGTGTCCATCGCTCTCACTTAAAAAAGCATCTTTTCCTTTTGTATCTTTTAAATAATATTCTCTCCAAAAGATACTCGTCCCATATTTGCGGATGATAATTCCGGTGACGGTATATTCTGTATTGTCGATGATTCCTTTCTGCCCGATATCCAATACAACATTTTCTGTAGGAACTTTAATGTGTTTCTGATGTTTATTATTTTCGACATCAATAAGATAAGAACAGGTCTTGCAGACGTATTCTTTTATATCGAAAGTAAGATCCAGCTTATTTCCTGATTCGCAGGCGGGACATACGTAAAACATTTTTTATCTGTAAATTTTGTGTTTCTGAATGGTTTTAGCTTTAAAATAGTCTATTACTTCATCTGCAATTTTTTCAACTTTTTCTGTGTTATCCTGCAGATAATTGCAGAGAAAGACATCAAAAGTGAGTTGTTTAAATTCCGGCCACGTATGAATACAAAGGTGAGATTCTTTAAGACAAACCGCGGAAGTAAAGCTGTTATTTTCAAAAATATGACTGGTAATTCCTACAATTTCCACGTCTTTTGTTGCGAGCATATCTCTGGTAAATGCCAAGAAACCGTCACCGTCTATTAACAAAGCTTCTGACTCCGTTTCCAAAGTCAGAAGAATATGTAAACCTTTGCTGGTTAATGATTCCAATTCAATGTATTTTCAGCAAATATATTATTTTTTTGGTAAGAAAACTTCTGCAAGCATACAACGTGCACTTCCGCCTCCGTTTACTTCAATGGTATTTAAATCTGAATAGATAATCTCACAATACTTTTCAATTGCTGAAACCTGATCCTGATGTAAGGATTTATAAGCGGTTTCACTCATTACCAAAAATTTCTGTCCCTCTTTATTATTTACCTGAAGCATATTTCCGGCAAACTGTTGCATCTGATCTTCAGAAATTTCAATAATTTCTTTTCCTGAATTTTTAATGGTTTCAATGACTTTGCTTCTTTCGAGTTCATCATCTATACAATCCAGACAGATTACCACGAATTTATCTGCTACACACATCATTACATTGGTATGGTAAATCGGAAGTCTCTCTTCTCCAACGGTTTGGAATGAATGAAAAACAACCGGCGTAAAACCATACTTCTCGCAAAATTCTCTGAACAGGTTTTCATCCAGTCTTAAAGAAACCGAACCGTAAGCAATTTTGTTATCGTGATCGAAGATCATGCTTCCTGTTCCTTCCAGAAAGTGTCCCTGTGTTTCCGGGAAAGACCAGTCGTCGATTTCAGCGACTTCAAATCCCTGTTCTTTAATGGTTTCAATAATATCGTCTCTTCTTTCCACTCTTCTGTTGGAAGCAAACATCGGGTATAAAACCACTTTTCCGTCTTTGTGAAAACTTACCCAGTTGTTCGGGAAAATAGAATCCGGAGTGTGTGGATCTAATGTATCTTTTACGGTGATGACGTTAATTCCTTTGCTTCGTAATTTTTCAACAAATGCTTTAAATTCAGACAAAGCTTTGAACTGGGTATCGAAACCTTTCTGCTCTACCTGAAAATAATTGTTTTTTGCCGTTTCTGCATTAAATCCGAATGCAATCGGCTCTATCATTAGTACTGTATCTGTTGTCTGCATACTTTGGGTTTGAGGGTGTTTTGGGTTTTAGTGTTTTAGTGTTTTAGTGTTTTAGTGTTTTAGTGTTTTAGTGTTTTAGTGTAAAATTACTACTCATTCTTATTTTGTGAAAACGAACACCATTTTCCAGACTGACTCATCATATTTACCAACATCCCGATTATTTGATTGTATTGTTTATTTAAACTAATAAACTGTTCTTCATTTATATATTTGCATTTCCATGCGTACAAGAGCCATGTTTGGGTTTCTCTTGCTTCTCCTTCCGAATCTGTAAGCTTTGCGACGAAAGATTTTTCATACTTTCTTTTTCCCCAAGCCTCGCTTATATTTGCCGAAACGGATCGTGATGAACGCCTTATTTGATCTGTAAGAGAGTAGAGTTCTTCTTTAGGAAAAGATTTTGTGAGTTCAAAAATTATCATCGCAAATTCTACTGACTTTTGAAACACCTTTAAATCTTGGTGAAATTTAATTGTTGACATCTTTGTATTTTAAGCTAAAATAAAAAAATAACAACAACTCAGCCCCAAAACTCCCTAACTCTAAAACACTCAGACTCTCAAACTCAACTACTCTCTAACAAGCGGCATTGTAGAGCATCTTAGCAATCCTCCCATTTTGGAAATCTCGCGGTACGGAATTTCTTCAACGGTCATTCCCCATTCGTTTCTCAGGTGATTGTTCATTCTTGTGAATGCTTTATCGGAAACTACGATTTCCGGAGAGATTGAAAAAATATTCGGGAACATTTCAAACATTTCCTCTGCTGTAACGTGGAAACAGTTTTCTTCCCCGAAAATATCAATAATCAGGCGGTAATCGCTTTCGTCTACAAATCCGTCTTTGTAAATAATACATTTATCTTTTCCGATAGGATTGAATGTACAGTCCAAGTGTAAAATTCCTTCGTACGGTATTCTGTCGTTCTTTTTCAGTTCCAGATCGATGATTCTTTTTTTAGGAAAATATTCTTTCAGAATTTCGATGGCGTATTCGTTGGTTCTTGCTGTTTTATAACTTCTGTAATCTTCACTGAAACATGTTCCGATGAACAGAAAATCGTCCCAGACAATTACATCTCCACCTTCAATGTGTGCAGTTTCCGGAAGATTGATAATTTTTCTCCACGCCACTTTTTCAAAAACCGTTTTATACGCTTCCTGTTCGTCTGCTCGGTCTACAATTACATTGGAAATGATCATTTTATCATCAATTACGAAAGCTACATCTCTTGCAAAAACCTGATTGTAGTCTGCAATAATGTCCGGACGAAGAACTTCTACATCATATTTCTTTAAAACCGCTTCGAAAGCGTTCATTTCATGAATGATATCCGATTCTTTCGGATAGATGTTATTTTCGATTGAATGATATGACTTTGCATCATAGCTTTCCTCTAATGTAGGAACTGCTCCCATTGAATTGGGCTGCCCTAAAACCACTGATTTCAGCCTTCCCGTTTCGTTTTTTATATTTAGCTTCATAAAGATTTATGCAATGCTACAAATATAAGTAAAGGACTGAATCTGGGAAACTTTTGTCCTGTTTTTAGGCGATCTGCGCAATATAAATCTATGAAATAATCTTCTTACAGTTTTTTACTTCAGCAGATTGATAGACTAAAGCATTTATTCACTTAAATAAGCGATTTTATCAGATAATTTTATTCACAATAATTGGTTATGAATTATTTTTTGATAAAATGTAAAAAGTTTTAATTAAAATTCCTACCTTAGTGATATAATTTCTGTAGAAATTAAAACATAAAACATTAACAATCAAACACCAAAACATCATGAACACAAAAAAAGCCGTGCTTTTAAAAGCGCAAAAATTAGGCAGAGAAGAACAAAAATCAATTATCGGAGGAGCATCTGCTGCAAGACGCTGCTGCGAATATGATGATGTAACAGGAAAATGTACACTATGGACTTGTGACAGATGCCAGTGTCCATAACCAGAAATTAGACTTAAAGCCTGCTTTTGAAGCAGGTTTTATTTTTTCTATACACTTTAAAAGCAGCGTATATTAATTCCATATTAAAATAAAAAATCCCAAAGCAAGCTTCGGGATTTTATTTATATCAGGATACTGATTATCTGTTAACCATATCAATATAGTCTCTTTTTGGAGCCCCTTGGTAAACCTGTCTTGGTCTTCCGATCGGGTCTCCTTTCAGTCTCATTTCTTTCCACTGAGAAATCCATCCCGGAAGTCTTCCTAATGCGAACATTACGGTGAACATTTCTGTAGGAATTCCTAATGCTCTGTAGATAATTCCCGAATAGAAATCTACGTTTGGATATAGTTTTCTTTCTACGAAGTATTCGTCTTCAAGAGCTACTCTTTCCAATTGCATTGCAATATCAAGCGCTTTATCCTGAATTCCTAATGCATTAAGAATATCATCAGCAGCTTTTTTGATGATTTTTGCTCTCGGATCGAAATTTTTGTATACTCTGTGTCCGAATCCCATTAAACGGAAGTTATCGTTTTTATCTTTAGCTTTCGCAATGTATTTAGATACATCTCCTCCATCTTTCTCAATCAGTTCAAGCATTTCGATAACTGCCTGGTTTGCTCCACCGTGAAGTGGTCCCCAAAGTGCAGAAACCCCTGCAGAAACTGAAGCGAAAAGACCTGTATGCGCAGAACCTACCATTCTTACTGTAGAAGTAGAACAGTTTTGCTCGTGATCTGCGTGAAGAATTAATAGTTTATCTAAAGCACCTACTACGACAGGATCGATTTCAAATTCCTGATTTGGCATTCTGAAAGCCATTTTGTAGAAGTTTTCTACATAGTTCAGGCTGTTGTCTCCGTGATTAAGAGGCAATCCCTGAGTTTTTCTGTACGTCCATGCGCAAAGGTGAGAGAATTTTGCAATTAACAATTCTGCCGCATGATCCATTTCTTCTTTAGAGTTTACATTAACCGCTTTTGGATTAAACGCTGTTAACGCAGAAGTTAAAGAAGATAAAACTCCCATTGGATGAGCAGAACGAGGGAAAGCATCCATGATTTTTTTCATCTCCTCTGCTACGAAATTATATTTTTTAATGTTTGATTCGAAAGAATTGTACTGATCCTGAGAAGGCAATTCACCGTGTAATAAAAGGTACATCACTTCTGTGAAGTTGGATTTCTCAGCGATCTGCTCGATCGGATATCCTCTGTAGAATAATTCTCCTTTGTCTCCGTCTAAGTAAGTGATGTCACTAAGTGTAGCTCCGGTGTTCTTATACCCTAAATCAAGAGTGATTAGACCTGTCTGGTCTCTTAATTTTGAAATATCGATTCCTCTGTCTCCGATAGTACTATCCACAATTGGATATTCATATGAATTACCGTCGTAATTCAATATTACCTTGTTGTCTGACATTATTTAATTTATTTTTTTCTAAATATACTACTTATTACAAAATACGGCAAACTAAAAATTTCGCTTGCCGTTATTTATAAATTCGATTAATTATCTTTTGATTTTAAAAGCATCTAAGCCCGGAAAAACTGCGGTTTCACCAAGAGCTTCTTCAATTCTCAACAGCTGGTTGTATTTCGCCATTCTGTCTGATCTTGAAGCTGATCCTGTTTTAATCTGTCCGCAATTCATTGCTACTGCCAAATCTGCGATTGTAGAGTCTTCAGTTTCTCCTGATCTGTGAGACATTACAGAAGTGAATCTATTGTTCTGCGCCATTTGTACCGCTGCCATTGTTTCAGAAAGTGATCCGATCTGGTTTACTTTTACCAAGATTGAGTTTGCAATTCCTTCTTTTACTCCTCTTGATAGTCTTTCAACGTTTGTTACGAATAAATCGTCTCCTACCAACTGTACTCGGTCTCCGATTTTATCGGTTAACATTTTCCAGCCTTCCCAGTCGTTTTCCTGCATTCCGTCTTCAATTGAAATGATCGGATATTTCGCTGCCAGTTCAGCAAGGTAAGAAACCTGCTCACTGCTTGAGAACTGAGCGGCATCCGGAGTCTGGAATTTTCTGTAATCATAGATTCCATCTTTGTAGAATTCAGAAGCTGCACAGTCAAGAGCCAACATAATATCGTCACCCGGCTTGTACCCTGCTTTTTCAATAGCCTGAAGTAAAGTATCCAAAGCATCTTCAGTACCTTTAAATGTAGGTGCAAAACCACCTTCGTCACCTACCGCAGTAGACAAACCTCTTGAGTGAAGAATCGATTTAAGGTTGTGGAAAATTTCAGTTCCTTTTCTCAAAGCATGAGAGAAAGAATCTGCTTTTACCGGCATAATCATAAATTCCTGAAACGCAATCGGCGCATCGGAGTGAGAACCTCCGTTAATAACGTTCATCATCGGAACAGGAAGTGTGTTTGCATTGACACCGCCAACATATTTGTACAAAGGCATTTTCAATTCTGCTGCTGCTGCTTTAGCCGCTGCTAAAGAAACACCAAGAATTGCATTTGCTCCAAGATTTCCTTTATTATTGGTTCCGTCAAGATCAATCATAATCTGGTCGATAAGATTCTGATCGTATACAGGAAGACCTACCAACTCAGGCGCAATCACTTCTCTTACATTCTCAACAGCTTTAAGAACTCCTTTCCCCATATATTCTGAACCGCCGTCGCGCAATTCTACCGCTTCATGTTCTCCTGTAGAAGCTCCGGAAGGTACCGCAGCACGTCCCATCGCACCACTTTCCGTGAATACATCTACTTCAACTGTAGGATTTCCTCTTGAATCCAAAATTTGTCTCGCTTCTATGTAAGAAATGTAACTCATTGTTCGTTTTTTTATAGTTCAGACAAATTTAATGAATTTTTGAGTTTTTGAAGCAAATGAATGGGAATTTATGGGGTTATTGTGAGTTAAATTTTAGTTAATTTTAGGATTATACATTTTTAAGATAGGGAATTGACGGTGCAAAAAAGTATTCTCCTCCTCTGAGTTTTACGAAGTTTTCGACATTTATTTCTTTTCCTTTTTTTCCAAAGCAGTCGAGATTCATTTTCTGAGGTAAATTTTGTCCTATGATAAGATCTTTATAGTGATTCGCCTGTGTCTGTGTAGCTTCAAACTGTTTTTTTATGTCACTTTGAAAACTCATGAACAATAATCCGACTTCTCTGCCTTCGCCGGGAAAAATTCCATAAGGAATTCCTCTTCTTGCCATAATCATTTCTCGGCTTGCTTTGTCTCTTTGATTGGTTGCCTGAATATGGTTTAAAAAGGGACATTTTCCGTTTGATGAATTTTTGTGAAGGAAATTATTTGAAAGATTATCGATAATTCCTTCTTCGTGCGACAGTATGTGTGGTGTTCCGTCTTCAAATCTGCCTACAATAATTGCTCCTATTTCTTCTTTTTCGTCATCTGTTTTGCGTCCGACAATTGATGCGATTTTCTTTTCTTTCGCTTTAAATCCATCTACATCCTGTTCCAGTTTTCTGAAGACCAGATAGCTCCCAAAAGCTTCTTCATTTTTGCGAAAAGGATCTTCTACCAATACCTGGGAAAGAGGAAAAAAGGATGAATAATTGATTTTTACATCTTTATATTTTGTTTCCAGCTCTTGTATTTCATCCGAGAAAAAAAGTGGCTGGCTTATTCCGTCGGCGTAGCCGAAATGTTCAATCCCCGCTCCGTCTTCATTTCTTATGACGTTGCCGTTTTCAATTTTTACGATTTTACATTTTCCATTCATTTCTTTGCGGATCGATATTTCTTTTTCTCTCAGCAGCATCAGATTATCGTCTGCCACGAGAATCATAGCATGAATGTCTTCTCTAAAGCCGCTTTCCCAATCAGAAGGTTTTATGTCGCTTATGTTTGCATCTTTCATACTTCCGAAGAAATCGGTCTCTTTTTCTGAAGAATTAAAGTTCTCAAGAAAGGAATACCCCAATGCGCTTATGTAAAATCCAATGAAAGTATCTCCCGAAGTTCGGTCTCTTTTGAAAGCTAAATTTTCCTTGATTTGTTTTTTACAGGAAGTAATTTCATTGGCAAAGGAGGCAATCCATTTTTTTACTTTATCTTTTTTATTTTCTTCAAATCTGAGAAAAATGTGTGATGTGAAATTTCTGCCATGTCCTTTTAAGATATTCCCCTGCAAATTTTCAAATAGTTTATCATAGGCTGTATCATAAATATTGACAGGCTTTTTGTTGTTTAAAGTAATCATGATATTTTTTATTTTAAAGATACTGCGTTAACTTTTGAGAGGTTATAGGTGATTCCGATGAAATGACCGAATTTGAATTGTTTAACCATTGGAATCTGTCCACTGGCTCCCAGATCATAAGTTTGTCCTTTCTCGAATCCACCCGCTAAACGATCAACAACTCCCATGCTTAATCCTCCTGAAAGAATCCATCTTTCCTGTCTTCCTATAATAAATCCTCCTCCGAGAATTACCTGAAATTTCTGATTTTGGGTGAATATAAATCCAAAATTTATTTGTGGTTGTATCCATGAGTTCCATCTGAAATTTGTATTTACTGTAGATCCGAAGGCAAAGTCATAACTTCCCTGTTTTTTTAAGGCAATCTGCTTTTGATCCGCATTTCCCGGCACATCTCTTTTTTCAAATTCTTCATCATACAAACTGGTAAGGAAAACACCTGCACTGATATCTATTTTTAGCCCTCCTCGAATCCAGATATTGTATTTTCCATAATTTCCATCTTCCTTTTTTGTTTTTTTATCTAACCTCTTTATGGTAAACTCTACCGCATCTATATTTTTTCCCTGAATATCTCTTGGAAGCGTATACATGATATTTGAAAAGAAAAATTTACTTTCAAATGTTTTTAGCATCTGTTCGGATTTTTCAATGCTGTATTTGATCAATTCTTCGGAAGCTTGTTTTTGGGCTTCTGTTATTGCATTTGCATATTTCTCACCCTTTCCCTGTTCCAGACAGGCTTTGTATTTTTCGGCTTCATAATAATCCTTTTTCAAAGCAGTAAATAAAGAATCTCTTGTTTGGAAAAATTCTTTTCCGAGACTTTCTTTAGACATATTTTCGAGTTCGAATTTATCTATAAAAATCTCCAGATTATCTATCTTCTCACTCAGCTCTTTACTTTTCGAAGGAATTGTAATGTAAGTTTCAACACCATACTTTAACTTAGGTTCCTCTTCTGTACTTTTACTTAATAAGGCAATATTTTGATTGATGGTAGCGGTATCCATAAAGTATGTAATGTTGTTATCATTTATTGTATATTCATACTTTAACGGATTGATATTTTTCAATTCTACCGCGATTAATTCCCGCGGTTTTATTGAAAGCCATCTGCTTTCACATTTAGAATCATCTTTCTCTTTATTTCTATAATTTAAATCTAATATTACAGGACATTTCTCAGGAGCGGAGACATCGATAGTTAGGACTTTAGTTTGTTGCGCATTCCATAATTGATTCGCAATAAAACACATAATCAGTAAATAAAAAGTTTTCATGGCTATTTGTTTTAAAGGTTATTAAATTTTTATCGAAGGGATTTTGAATTTCGACAATATCCTGTCTGGACATTTTTATTTTTTATTATTCGCTACATTAAGCTCACCTATTCCTTTCACGAACGTATTAATGAGGGTTTCAATAATTTTTTTAGAAAACAGGGCACAAAGCAAACAGTAGCACGCAAACACAAAGTAATCCAGATAGGTATTAAATTCTAAGACTTTACTATCTCCCGCTTTTAAGATGAGGACTGCAAAAAAAGATGAAATCACTCCGAAAAGTATTCTTGAGACAGACTTATTCTTTTCCTCTTCAATCTTATCTAATAACACCTCCATTTTATCTTCTACATTTTGTATTGCTTCTGTCATAGGTTTTACTTCAGAAGCAGTAATACCTTGATTTTCAAATTTTTCACATAACTCCTTCATTTCTAATGCTTCCTTTTTAACTTCATTATTAGCTTGCAGCATATCTTCTAAATACCGATAATACCCACTGGCTAAACCTCCCAAAATACCACACACAATAATAATGATGCATAATTTTAGCGGCGCATTGTATGATGATTTATTTTCCGGAAAGATTAGGGTATTTTTTTCTTTTTGGATCTCCTTGAATTTATTAATGTTTACCTTTAAATTCTGTTCCAGAACAGATTTTACTTTCGGTTGGTCAGTAACCGAAATTAGTTTCAAAATATCATCATTTTGATTCTGAAGGGTAATTTCTATTTTTTCTACCTGAGCCGAGTCATCTTTTAAAACTTTATTTTTATATAAAGTATTATCATTTGGCTCTCCGATAAAATAGAGTGTCACACCTCCCAAAACACAGATTAAGATCAGCAGTAAAGCAGTCCAGTTATACTTTTTCTGATTTAAAGTTTTCATGGCTATTAATTTTTAAGTTGTTCATCAAAGTTCCTTTAAAAACAAACCTCTGTCAATTACACAAATGGGTGATTTAAAACAAAAAACAGCACCATAAAATGATGCCGTCTGTATTCAATATTTAAAATTTGCTACAAATCGATTCTGAAAAACAGATGTGTTCCGTTTTCTGTAGTGACTTCGCAGTGTCCGTTTTGTTCCTGCATTCTCCGTTTCATATTTCGGAGTCCGTTTCCTTCTGATTTTTCGTGGTTAATTCCTATTCCGTTGTCGGAGATTTTCATCATGAATTCTTTGTCTTTCTGGATGAATGACAATTTGATCTGATTGGATTGGCTGTGTTTGTAAGCGTTGTTCAGGGCTTCTTTTAAGCATAGAAATAAATTTCGTCTCTGTTCTGTAGTGATTATCGTTTCCAATACAACGCTTTCGCATTCTGTGAGCAGGAGAATTTTTGTTTTTTTCAAAAAATTTTGTGCATACATCTTTGAATAATCGATGAAGCTTCCCAAAGTATCGTTTCCTGAGTTGAGGCTCCAAAGCATTTCCCGCATGGAAAGATTCATTTCTTCGGAGGTTTTCAGGAGTTCATCAATATCATTTTTCAGATCATCATTTTCGGCTCGTTGTTTTAAAAATTCTGCCTGAAGTTTTAGAGCTGAAATTCCTGCACCGAGATCATCGTGCATATCGTGGGAAATTCTTTCCCTTTCTGCTTCTATAGATTTTTGTTTTTCTAATTCTTTTTGAAGGAGCTGGTTTTGGTGTTCGGATTCTTTGAGTTGTTGCTCCCTTAAATATAGAAGCTGCCTTCTGTTGTACATTAAGACAACGAAAATAATAAATGCAACGAAAGAAATCATTATTAAAGCAATAACGATATATGTAAGTTTTATATCTTCTGGAATCTGTTTCATACTTTACAAAAAAGTCCCTTTAGAAAAATTATATACGTTATTATTGTAGAATATTGATAAATATTATTTGTTAAAATAAAAAAATCTTCATCATTTTCCACAAAATAATTAGCTGGAATTATTCTTAATAAATACGTTACAGTCCAAAGTTTAATTCCAACACTTATCCAAAAGCTCATTTTTTTATATATTTTTATTTCATTTGGGTTTTTAATTTGCCCAGCAAACCAATTTAAACTTATAAGTAAATAAATAAAACTTTGTAATAAACTCAAATCTAATCCATAAAATCTACTTTTAAAAAGAATAATTATTATTAAAAGAAAACTAGAAATTAATAATGAGTTTAAGAATAGCTTATTTTCCGTTTCTTTCCTAAAAGTAAAAAGAAAGAAAAAGATATAGGTTATTTTCGTAATCTTATACAAATCGGACGAAAAGACTTGATTGAATACTAATAGTTCCGAAATAAAAACTACAAAAAAATAAATATATAAGAGTCTTTGTCTCGCATATTTATTTATTAATGAACATACAATACAAAGAAAAATTATTATTATATATAAATAAAACATTAGCAACCCGGAGGTTTTAGACAGAAATCGTCATAATAAATTGTTGGAGGTAAAAATGCATTGTTGACATCCATGGGAAATATTGCCATAATTAAAGTAAAATGATATTTTTTACTTTTATTATTACTATTAATTTTATTTTCTGTAACAACTCCAGGAAGTAAAGTTAAAACAGAATCAGCAGAACTGGTTTGATACTCATCAAAAATCTTATACGGAATCATTATATCAGTGGTGTTACCATAAGAATTATCACCTTCTTTTTTGGGATCTGCTGCTATTAATTTTGATTTAATATCATTCATTTTTGGATATAATACAGTCTTAAAATTATTATCCAACGTGAGAAATTTTAAAGTATCAACGTCTGTAAGTTTTGATACGTCTGTAACAAAATATTTTTTTTGCCCGGACTCAAATAATAATATTAATTTACCATTACTGCTAGTTAACATAAAATGCACATCATTCTCTTTATTGCTGGTAACAAGTGTTTTGATTTCATCTACTACCTTATCTTGTATCCTAAATGAAAAAGGATATTCACCTTTATTTGTCCAGCTAGGCTTAAACTCTCCTAAATATTTTTGATAATAGTTATCCACTGTAGAATCTGGAATATCAGATAATAAATGTTTTATATTATTTAAAGAAAGATTTTTAATTATAATACTATCTTTTGTCAATGCTGGAATTATTCTTTCTGCCCTACTGGTTTTATCATCTTTCTTGCAGGTTACTAAAAATAACAGAAATATTATTGAAGGAATAAACCTAAATAATTTAATTGTTGTTCTCATAATTCTTAGTTTTTAAAATGGTTAAATTTATTAATTGCCTCCACTTTGTTATTGACGTGGAGTTTTCTGTAAATGTTTCCGACGTGTTTTTTAACTGTATCAATACTGATGAATTTTTTATCCGCGATTTCTTTGTAGAGCAGTCCTTGAGATAAAAGTTCCAGTACTTCTTTTTCTCTTTCCGTAAGTTCATCATAGCCTTTTATTTCGGGGAGCTTTCTTTCGAAATGGCTGAGAACTTTTCGGGCAATCGAGAAACTCATTGGAGCACCACCGTTGTAGACATCTCTTATTGAAGAAAGGATCTTATCCATACTCTCGCCTTTTACAAGGTAGCCCATTGCACCGGCTTTTAAAGAATTGAATACTTTTTCGTCATCTTCAAAACTGGTACACATGATAAACTGTGTTTGCGGCAATCCCTTCCTAAGCTTTTCGATAATTTCGATACCGAGCATATCCTGTAATTGAATATCCATCATCACCACATCCGGAGAAAGATCAGGAAGCTTTTTTAAAGCTTCATTTCCATCAAAAAACTGCGCAATCACTTTCATGTCATCCTGATAATTGATGACTTTCTTCAACGCATTGTTGTAGTTTTTTTCGTCTTCTACTATGGCTATGGAAATGCTCATGTCGGTTATTTTGTTTAAGACAAATTTCAACAGAAAACAAAACAAAGTCAATTACCCTTTTGTGTAATATTCAGAGTTTGAGTTTATAGCTTTTTGGTTTAGTTTTTGTTTTTATTAAATTTAGTGAAAATTATTTTACAAAAGAAAATATTTAACAATCAATACATTAAAAAAATTAACATCATGAAAAATGTACTTTTGATCGCTATTTCAGCGATTTCTTTGTCGTTGATAAGCTGCAAAAAAAGTGAAGAAGGAAATAAAAGTGTTCTGAAAACTAATGATTCAGGTCCTATTTTGGCAGATAACGGCAAAATAGACTCAACGGTAAGCTATGATACAGATATTAACGGAAAGAAAAGTATAAAGACAGATTATGTGTATAAAGCTACCGACGGAAGTCTCGCAAAAGTTGTTTTTAATTACCCGGAAAAAACAATGAGTATAAGAAGCAATAATAAGACTTTCATCCTGAATAAAGTAGAATCCAACGGCAGTGAAACCATCTACGAGAAAATGGATATGAAAGCTACTGTGAAAAAAGACAGCCTGATCCTGAATCAGGGGAACAATATCATCCAGCTTGTAAAAACCAAAATTTAAAACATAAAAAAACCGCTCAGTAATCTGAACGGTTTTTATTTTTATATCTGATGAATATTATTCTTCAGTTTTTTCTTCTGTAGAATCTGCAGCTTCAGCCGTTGGCTCAGCAGCTTTTTCTTCTACTACAGGAGCTTCAGCTACTACAGCTTCTTTCTTAGCTGTTGCAGATCTTCTGCTTCTTCTTGTCGCTTTTTTCTCTTCCGCATTCGGATTGTAAAGCTCGTTGAAGTCTACCAATTCGATAAGAGCAGTATCAGCAGCATCACCTGGTCTGAATCCTGTCTTGATGATTCTTGTATAACCACCGTTTCTCTCAGCGATTTTTGGAGCTACCGTTCTGAACAATTCAGCAACTGCTTCTTTATTTTGAAGATATGAAAAAACAATTCTTCTGTTGTGTGTAGTATCTTCTTTTGCTTTTGTTAATAGAGGCTCAACATATACTCTTAAAGCCTTAGCTTTAGCTACAGTAGTGTTGATTCTTTTATGCTCAATTAGAGAACAAGCCATATTAGAAAGCATAGCACTTCTGTGAGAAGCTGTTCTTCCTAAGTGATTGAATTTTTTACCGTGTCTCATTATTAATTATTTATCAGCGTCTAACTTATATTTTGCAACGTCGAAACCGAAGTTAAGACCTTTTGAATGCACTAATTCTTCTAGTTCTGTCAAAGATTTTTTACCAAAATTTCTGAATTTCATCAAATCAGACTTACTGTAAGAAACCAATTCTCCAAGAGTTTCCACTTCAGCCGCTTTCAGACAGTTTAGGGCTCTTACGGAAAGATCCATATCTGCTAATTTAGACTTAAGGAGTTGTCTTGTATGAAGAGTTTCCTCATCATATTGGATAGATGCTTTTACAGCTTCCGTTTCAAGCGTGATTCTCTCATCAGAGAACAGCATAAAGTGATAAATTAATATCTTAGAAGCTTCTGTTAAAGCATTCTGAGGACTGATAGATCCGTCAGTTTCTATATCTAATACAAGTTTTTCGTAGTCTGTTTTTTGCTCTACACGATAATTTTCAATGCTATACTGTACTTTCTTGATTGGCGTGAAAATAGAGTCAATCGCAATTGTACCTACAGGTGCATTGTTTGACTTATTTTGTTCAGAAGGAACATACCCTCTTCCTTTTTCTATATTGAAAGTAATTTCGAAAGTTACATCACTGTTCAGGTTGCAGATCACCAAATCCGGGTTAAGAACCTCAAATCCGTTGACAGACTTACCTAAATCACCAGCAGTAATAACCGTTTGACCTGAAACTTTAGCAACAACCTGCTCATTCGATTGGTTTTCTGCCGTAGCTTTTAATCTTACCTGCTTAAGGTTAAGAATAATTTCGGTAACATCTTCGATTACTCCTGGAATAGTTGAAAATTCGTGCTCTACACCTTCTATTTTGATAGATGAAATAGCATAACCTTCCAGAGAAGAAAGCAACACTCTTCTCAAAGCATTACCGATTGTAAGCCCGAAACCTGGTTCTAGTGGTCTGAATTCGAATTGACCTCTAAATTCATCAGAGTTAAGTAAAATTACTTTATCGGGTTTTATGAATTGTAAAATTGCCATATTATTGGGTTGAGCAAAAATTTGATTAAAAAATTATTTAGAGTAAAGTTCGACGATAAGCTGTTCCTTGATGTCTTCCGGAATTTGGATTCTCTCAGGAGCAGAAACGAAAGTACCTTCTTTCTTCTCATCGTTGAATTGTAACCACTCATAATTTGCTTTAGAAGCCAATGCATTTGTAACCACTTCAAGAGATTTAGACTTTTCTCTTACTGCAATTACATCACCTGCTTTAAGCAAATAAGATGGAATATTTACCAGCTCACCGTTCACAGTAATGTGTC
>NZ_JBBCQL010000023.1:0-31896 GCF_037149975.1 Chryseobacterium sp. VD8
ATCAGGACTTAAATTGGTCTCCGTAAATAAATTCATTAAATATTATAAAATTTCTGCAAATATACAATAAATATTTGATTTGTTTTTGAATTATTTTTAAATAATTAAACTTAAATTCAGAATCCTTTAATATTTTACTTTTATTTTGAAAATTAAATGCAAAAAAATAGGGCGCAAATTATAAAGATGTTAACCATTGTTTTTTTTTATTAGATGTGTTTTATTTTTTCTCTGGAATTTATGAATTTTCAAAAATTTTAAACTTTCAGATCCATTTAAATTCTTTATTTGGTTATTTGTGTGGAAAAAGTATAATTGAAAACAGTCCGGTTTTTGTACATTTGAATCATTACAAATTATCAGTTTTACAATTTAAAATAAAAAACTTTACAGAATGATGTCTGCAACAATTTCTCCAAAAGTATTCGAGTTTCTTAATCAACTCACTGTTAACAATAATCGCGAATGGTTTACGGAAAATAAAAACCTTTACACGGAATCTCAGGAAAATGTGATTGCTTTTCTTGATGATCTCATTAAGGAAATGGCAGGTTTTGATGATGAGTTAGGAAAAATTGATGCCAAGAAATCTCTGTTCAGAATTTACAGAGATACACGATTTTCAAAGGATAAAATTCCTTATAAAACGAATTTCGGAGCGTCATTGGGAATGGGAAAAGGAAGTCAGAAAGGCGGATATTATCTTCATCTGGAGCCGGGGAAGTCATTTATTGCAGGAGGAATTTATATGCCCGAATCTTCAGTTTTAAAGGAGTTGAGAAAGGAAATTTCTTTATATGGAGAGGATTTCCTTAAAGTAATCAATAATAAAGAATTCAAAAAGTATTTTCCGGAACTTGATCAGGATGATAAGCTGAAAAAAATTCCGCAGGGTTTTGAAAAGGAAGATCCGATGGGAGAGTACCTCAGACTGAAAAGTTTCATCGTGGTTTATAACCTGAAAGATGAAGAAGTTTTCGATAAAAATGCCGTGAAAAATCTTGCCAAAATCTTTAAAGTGATGAAGCCTTTGAATGATTTTCTGAATACGCCTTTTTTGTAGGTGAATTTGTTTAACCCTCACAGGTTTTCAAAACCTGCGAGGGTTGATTTATTCTTCCAATCTTGTAGAAATGTCCATCTGTTGATGAAGAATTCTTATGAGTTCAATTTCTTCGTTTTTAAGATTGATTTTGTAAAAGATAAAGAGTGATTTCACTCTTGAACGAAAATACCCTTTTCATACTTCATTATAATCTTTTCCTGATTTTGGATTTTCAGATAGATATTCAATTTCATCCATCAGTAAGTCGAAATAATGATCTGCCTGTTCTTTTGAGCAGACTTCGGATGTGTACAGCCAAATTTTTTCTAAATCAATTGATGCTTCTTTGCTGATTTTGTATTTCATTATTCAGCAGAATATTTCTGATGAAGATTTTTCAAAAATTCTTTACGGTCAAAATTCTCCACGAATCCGGATTTTTCACCTTTTTTTAATTCGTTGATTAATTCTGATTTTTTAGATTCCTCATACTCAAACATTCGTAACGCAGCTCTCACAACTTCACTTGCAGAAGAGAATTTTCCCGATTTAATCTGTTGACTGATAAAGTTATCGAAATAATCGCCTAATAAGATGGATGTGTTTTTTGCCATAATTTTAATTTTAAATCAAAGATGTCAATTATTGGTATTCGCTCAAAATTAATTAATACTTAATGAACGACGAATAATTTAGACCTTCAAAATGTGGAAATTCTGACGAATTCTATTAAGGATTATCATGGAACTTTGATGGTGATTTCGCATGATGGGGTGTTTTTGGAGGAGATTGGGGTTTTGGATGTGGTTTCGATGGATAAATGATATATAAATAAAAACTTTTCATAATTGAAAAGCTTTTATTTAATAGTTCTATTATGTTGCTAAAACCTTTAATAAACCTTCAATTTTTTTCTCTAATTCATCAAATGTGACGATTTCCACATCTTTCTGATTTCTTCTTGATAATTCAAAGCAGTTGATTTGTTCTGTTTTGAGGTTTTCTCGTAGTCCTATAACTAAAATACATTTAGGATCAATTATTTTATATTCCTTTCCAAATTCTTTTAAAAAATTATCTTTCTGATCTAGGCATTGATTTATACCTCCCGATAAATCTTCAGACATTGAAAATACATCGGTTCCTCTATAGGCTTTATTTTTCAATAAATCTTTTTTATGAGTTTTAATTTCTAATAAAGCATAATTGTCTTTAAAGCCATTTTGATATAAGAAATCAACGACTTTTCCATCTTGATTTTCAATTGTTTTGCCACCAACGTAAGCTTCTCTTTGTCTTAAAATTACATCATAAGGAAATAAATGTGAGACAATCCATCCATTTTTTTCAAAGAAATTTTGCCAGTCTTTTTCATTATCATTTTTCGAACTTTTCAATTTTGCAAATTGTTCTAGAATGTTTTCAAAAAATGCGATATTAATTTTATCCTTAGTTTTAATAAAATTTGATGTAACTGATATTTTATTTTTCGGAAGTAAACTTAAGAGATTAGAAATTGATGCAATATCTGAATCTGTTATTTTATCAAATGAATCATATCTAGACATGAATCTTTCTAAATCACCATAATATAAATTTCGAGGCTCTTTTGAAAATTTTGTTGTTAACTTTGAAAGTTCATTATTTATAAAAAGTTTTGTGTTTTTATCATTAGAATTTGTTTCATAGGTTAACCTTTTAAGAATAGGTTCTAAATCACTCCACAAAAATGTAATAGTTTTAATATTGAATCTAGTTGAGGTGGTTTTTGAGATATTTATTTTTTCTAGATTTTTAAATTTATAACTAATAGTTCGTAGAACTCTTTTTATTGCTTTTGAATGGAAGCCATAATATTCAACTCTGCCATAAACCTTTTTAAAAAAAGAAGGTAATTCTGCTAAAGTTGACCATCCTGTAAATTCAATTTTTTTAATTTTTCCTATTGTTATTTCATCTGTTTTTCTATTTACTCGATAAATATTTAGAATGATTTTATCATTGACTTTATCAATTTCAATGGCTTTGAATATTGGATTTCCATCTATATTGCAATATTCATATACTAACTTGTCTGAAGTATTAATTGTTATATTTTCTTTTTGAGGAATATAGCTCATGGTTATTTTTTATTTGAAGATAATTTTTTTTCCTATTTCTTTTTCTAATTTATCTATTTTTTTATTAAATCTAATAATTAATTGTTCTTCACAATATTGAATTGTTTCGGTAAATTTTTTAAAATTTTCATACGGAATTACAAAGGTGTAAGTTTGAGAAAAGATTATTTCATTATTATTTTCAGAAGTATATGAGATTGCTATATCAAAACCATTTTCATTATCATTATGAGCAATATATTTATTACGAATTTCCATCATATTTTGATGTATTTCTAATAAGTCATTTCTATTTGCATAAATATTTTTGGCATCTAATGAAATTTGACCTTTACCTGAGCTTGAAAAACATTTACAATAAGAAAGAATGCTATTTTTAAATAAACCATTTGAAAATGTTATTTCCTCAATATGTGTAAAGTCATTTATTTTTTTTGATTTTTCAATTAATAATAAAGAATTTCTTGATTCTACAAGAAACATTGCAATGATAGTCCAACCACTTAATTTTTTAAAGTCATCGTTTGAAATAGAAAATTCATTAAAAATATTAGAATCTTTAATATTTATTAATGCTTGGTTGTTTAGTTCAGAGTGTTCCATCATTAATTTTAATGTAAATATATAAAAACAAAAAAAAACTTTCAACCACATGATTCCCACCCACCCAAAAAATAAAATCCGCCACAAATTTGCCCACCCAATTTTTTAAAAGTAATTTTGCATGAATCTAAAATAAAAGTAAAATATGTCAACTTACGTAGTTGTAGGTCTTCAGTATGGAGATGAAGGTAAAGGAAAAATCACGGATGTTTTATCGGCAAAATCAGATTACGTTGTACGTTTCCAGGGGGGAGATAACGCGGGTCACACGGTTTATGTAGGTGAAGAGAAATTCGTTTTGCACCTTCTTCCATCGGGAGTTCTTCAGTGCAAAGGGAAATGTATCATTGCCAACGGAGTAGTGGTAAATCCTAAATCTTTCATTAAGGAGGTGAATCAGATCGAAAGCAAGGGCTTAAAGACAGATCACATTTTCATCAGCAGAAGAGCGCATGTCATCATGCCTTACCACATTCTTTTGGATACGTACCGTGAAGAAGAACACGGAGGAACGCAGATCGGGACAACAAAAAAAGGGATCGGACCTTGCTATGAAGATAAAATTGCAAGAGTGGGGATCAGAATGATCGACCTTTTGAATCCTGAGATCTTGAGAGACAAAATCGAGAAAAACTTAAAAATCAAGAATTCTCTTTTTGAAAAATACTTCGGAAAACCTACATTGGACGTTGAAGAAATTTACAACGAATATTTAGAAATCGGAAAACAGCTTCAGCACAGAATCGTAGATACCGAACTTGAACTGAACGAAGCCATCAGAGACGGTAAAAATGTTCTGTTCGAAGGAGCGCAGGCTTTAATGCTGGATATCGACTTCGGAACGTATCCTTACGTAACTTCTTCTTCTCCGTCTACAGGAGGAGTTTGTACAGGAGCGGGAGTTCCGCCGACTTCGTTGCAGAACTTAATTGGTGTTGCCAAAGCATACTGTACAAGAGTTGGAAACGGACCTTTCCCTTCAGAACTGGATAACGAACTGGGTGAGAAAATCAGACAGATCGGAGGAGAATTCGGAGCAACGACAGGTAGACCGAGAAGAACGGGTTGGTTAGATCTTGTTTCTTTAAAGCACGCTTGTATGATCAACGGAATCAATAATTTAGTGATTACAAAATTAGACGTTCTTACAGGAATTGAAAATCTGAAAGTAGTTACGCATTATAAAACCGAAGACGGAAAAATCATCGATTATTTCACTTCATCCACCGAAAAATTATACAACTACGACCCGATCTATCAGGATTTGCCGGGTTGGAATGAAGATATCACGAAAGCCAGAAGCTACGACGAACTTCCGCAGACCGCTCAGGAATACATCGAGTTTATCGAGAAATATTTAGGAATCAACGTTTATTTGGTGTCTGTTGGTCCCGAAAGAAGCCAGAACATCATCAGAAAAGAATTATTCTAAGAATATTTTTTCAACATACAGAAAGAGATCATCAAACGGTGGTCTCTTTTTTTATTGGATACTTTGATTCTTAAAAACTAAATTTCCGCTTTCTGTTCATTCCGTAAATTTCAACTATCAACTAATTCCATTTTCAGAAGCTTTTTCCAGCTTTCGCTACTCGCTTTTTCTTAGTTTCGGCGGCTGCGAAGCAGCCGCCGAAACTAAGAAAAGAGCTCACACATGCCGCTCAATCTGGGCTAAAATGCAGGTCTCAATTTTAACTTTTTCCGTAAAATATTTAAACTCAGGAATTTATTATTTGCAACATAGTTAATTTTATTATTTAACATTAAAATTTTAAAAACGTTATCATTTTAACAAATATTTGGCAGAAAATTTGATATTGAATCAATGCTTATTGGTAAGATCATAAAAACTAATAATCAAATTTTTTTAACAGTTTAAATATTTTAGTGATGAAACACACAAATCAAAATCAGGAATTTCGTTTTAACGAAGTTCTTTTCGAACACCGTAACAAAGAATACGGAGCTTATGTATTAAGAAGAGAATCAGACAGAATCTTAACAAAAGCATTTTTTATAGGAGTCAGTGTATTGGCTGCCGTTTCTTTAACTCCGCTTGCGATTAATGCATTTAAGAATCCCGAAGTGACTGACGAAGGAGGGTATGAATTACCTCCACCAATTCTTATTCATGAATATGATGATACACCACCTCCAGTAGCAGTTCTGCCTCCAAAAGCACCATCTGCTCCTGTAAAAACATTCGATGATACGGTTCCGACACCTACTTCTCATGTAACCAATGAAAAAGTTGTAGAGAAAATTGAAGGAGCTGTTGCAGGAACAAGAAATAATCCTGATGGAGAAACTGCTCCACCGAATACTTATGTACCAACAACTCCAACTATCGGAACTGGTCCTGTAATTACCACGGCTCCACCAGTAGTACCTAAAGAGGATCCCAATAAGATTTTCAATAGTGTAGATTTGGGAAAAGAAGCAAATTTTGATGGTGGAATAGACTCGTTCAGAAATAAAGTAATGAGTAATTTTGACGGATCAGCCTTTGATTCTGGCGAGGTAATGAAAACTACGATTACTTTCATTGTAGAAAAAGACGGTACCATTTCTGGAATAAAGGCTGCGGGTTCAGATGCGGATTTCAATAGTGAGGCGGTAAGAACAATCAGATCAATTAAAGGAAAATGGACACCTGCAAAAAACAAACAGGGTGAATCCGTAAGAAGTTATTTCAAATTTCCGATCACAATGAAATTTGATCAATAAGACATAAAAAACAAATCTTGAACAGTTATCCACAAAGAATTTTTTTTGTGGATAATTTTTTTTATTGCTAAATTGCTTATTAACAATATTTTAACTCAAATTTCGTTTTATCCCTTTATTAAGAGCAGGGAAAAATGTGTATTTTTGAAACTTAAAGTTCTAACAATGGCAAAAATCATAGGTATCGCTAATCAGAAAGGAGGAGTTGGGAAAACAACAACAGCTGTTAATTTAGCCGCAGCATTAGGGGTATTAGAGAAAAAAATATTAATCATCGATGCAGATCCTCAGGCGAATGCAACTTCAGGTTTAGGCGTAGAAGACGTAAGATATTCTACATACAATCTTTTGGAGCACAGCGTGGAGACTTCAAAATGCATCAAACAAACAGCAACTCCGAATCTGGATATTGTACCTTCTCACATCGATTTGGTAGCAGCGGAAATTGAGCTTGTCGACAAAGAAGAGCGTGAGTATATGCTTAAAAAAGCTTTACAGAGCGTAAGAGACGATTATGATTATATTATTATCGATTGTGCGCCGAGTTTAGGTCTTATTACGGTAAATGCACTTACAGCAGCAGATTCTGTAATCATTCCGATTCAGTGCGAATATTTTGCATTGGAAGGTCTTGGAAAATTACTGAATACCATCAAAAACGTTCAGAAAATCCACAATAAAGATCTTGATATCGAAGGTTTGCTTCTTACGATGTACGACAGCCGTTTGAGACTATCCAATCAGGTCGTGGAAGAAGTAAATTCTCATTTCCCTGAAATGGTGTTCGAAACGATTATCAGCAGAAACGTACGATTAAGCGAAGCGCCAAGTTTCGGAGAAAGTATCCTGAATTACGATGCAGAAAGTAAAGGAGCAATACAGTACATTCAGTTGGCAGAAGAAGTTTTATTGAAAAACGAGAAATTAGTAAAGAATTAAAAGCAGCTAGCTAAGCTAAACGCTAAAAACAAAATATGAAGGATAAAAAAAGAGCAATGGGACGTGGTTTGGGCGCAATTCTTAGTGCCGAATCCAAAGCAACGATCAATTCTGCCACCGATGAGGGAGCAGATAAGTTTGTAGGGAATATCGTAGAAATTGCATTAGAAGATATTTATCCCAATGCGTCTCAGCCAAGAACTTATTTTGACGAAAAAGCATTGAACGAACTTGCGCAGTCGATTAAAAATTTGGGCGTTATTCAGCCGATTACCTTAAGAAAAGACGGCGAAAAGTTTGAAATCATTTCCGGAGAAAGACGTTACCGCGCAAGTAAAATTGCAGGATTAGAGTCTATTCCGGCATACATCCGTCTGGTAAATGATCAGGAGCTTCTCGAAATGGCACTTGTTGAAAACATCCAGAGAGAAGATCTTGATGCGATAGAAATTGCATTAACGTATCAGAGATTGATGGAAGAGATCGGTCTTACTCAGGAAAATCTAAGCCAGAGAGTAGGGAAAGACAGAAGTACCATTACAAATTCCATCAGATTACTGAGACTGCATCCCGATATTCAGAATGCGATCCGAAGCGGAGAAATTTCTGCGGGACACGGAAGAGCCATCATCAGTCTTGAAAGTGAGGAACATCAGCAGATTTTGTTTGATCTTATTATCAAAGAAAAACTCAATGTAAGACAGGCAGAACAGGCAGCTACAGCCATTAAAAACCCGAAATCTCCGGCAGCGAAAAAAGCAAAAGCCGAGCTTTCCAACAATTATAAAAGAGCGCAGAAAACAATTGCAGATATTTTAGATGTAAAAGTTGAAATCAAAGCCTCTCCAAACGGTAAAAAAGGTAAAATTGTTCTGGACTTCAAAAATGAAGACGAATTGGAATATATTTTATCCCATATTAAATAAATGAAAAAAATACTTTTCACATTTTTTCTGTGTCTGTTTGCAGCTGCGTATTCACAGGTAAATCGTAATGACACGATTCGGGTAGACTACCGTCCGAAAGATAGCGTTGCAGTAGAGAAAAACAATACCAAAACTGAAACAAAAATTGTTGCAGATCTGGAAAAAGCAAACGGGCCTACGAGAAAAACGCTAAAGCTGAATCCTACAAAAGCAGGATTGTATTCTGCTGTACTTCCCGGATTGGGACAGGTGTATAATAAAAAATACTGGAAAGTTCCTATTGTTTTAGGAGCAGTAGGAGCGGGAGTAGGAATTGCAGTCTGGAATGACAACCAATACAGAAAATACCGCGAATATTACATCGCAAAACTCAACGGAACTCCAAATGAATTTGTTGATAGCCATCCTTGGCTCGATAAAGTGGCTCTCGGAAATGCACAGGACAGATCCAAGAGACAGAGAGATTACGCCATTGCGATTACAGGGTTAATTTATATTCTGAACATTGTTGATGCAGTGGTTGATGCTCATTTATACGAAGCAAGACACGATCCGGATCTTACGCTTAATCCGGCAATGATTCAGGATCAGTACGGAATTGCACCTCCGAAAACAGGCTTAAGCTTAAGTTACAGATTTTAAAAATAAGTAATGCAGTCTTAGCTTAGTGAAACCGAAGATTCGACAAAGTCAAACGCCTTTGCGAACGAAGAATATGGAGGAGGATTTTAAAGAAATCTTTACGGGCTTTGCGTTAGACTATAAAATTAAATAAAGAAGTACATGAAAATAGCATTAGTTGGATACGGTAAAATGGGCAAAATCATTGATGAAATTGCCACTAAAAGAGGACACGAAATTGTTGCCCGGTTAAAAGAAACTCCAACTGCTGAAAATCTCAATAATCCGGATGTTGTAATCGAATTTTCATTACCGGAAGTTGCTTATGAAAACATCAAAGCCTGTCTGGAAAACAAAATTCCTGTGATCTGCGGAACAACGGGCTGGCTGGAAAAAAAAACTGAAATTGAAAAACTGGCTGTAGAAAAAGAAACTGCTTTTTTATATGGTTCAAACTTTAGTCTCGGCGTTAATTTATTCTTTGCCTTAAACGAAAAACTGGCAGATTTAATGAAAAATGTAGACGAATATTCTTGTCAGTTAGAAGAAATTCATCACATTCACAAATTAGATGCTCCAAGCGGAACAGCAATTTCCATCGCCGAAGGAATTTTTAAAAACAATCCGAAATTCGATTCCTGGAAACTGGAAGAAACTCAGGGAAGTCAGCTGGGGATTTTTGCCATTCGTGAAGATGAGGTTCCGGGAACACACAGTGTTTTTTACAAAAGTGAAGTGGACGAAATCGAGATCAAACATACCGCGTTCAACAGAAGCGGTTTTGCATTGGGTGCAGTGGTTGCGGCAGAATGGATTAAAGACAAAAAAGGAAATTTCACGATGAAGGATGTTTTGGGACTTTAATTGTAACAAAATTCTTACATTGCAAACTAATAAGAGTGAATGATGAAACGTTAATAGTGAATTTATCATCATTATCAGACATCATTCATCAATTATATTATAGATTAGGCACAAAAATTTATGAATTATTTTTTAACGTACGCAGTTTATGTTCTCATTTTATCTGTATTGATGGGGATTTCCACGTGGAAACTGTTCAAAAAATTAGGATATAGTCCGCTTTTCGCGTTTATTCCTTTCTACAACTATTTCATTATTTTAAAAGAGACAAAACATCCGAAATGGTGGGCAATTTTATCGTATCTGCCAATCGTGGGACCTATTATGATGTCTGTTTTTCATTTGTATTTAGTGAAAAAGTTCGGGAAAACGCTCTTCAAAGATCAGCTTCTTACAGTCATTCTTCCGTTTATCTACATGGCAACGATAAATTATGGAAAAGATGTTGAATTGGAAGATGAAAATGCCATCTTCCTTACCGACGAAGAAAAAAGTGCAAAAAAGAAAGATTCATTTGTTGGATCTGTGACGTTTGCGGTAGTTTTCGCAACAATAATTCACGTTTTTGTAACGCAGCCTTTCGGAATTCCGACAGGATCTATGGAAAGAACTTTATTGGTAGGTGATTTCCTTTTCGTAAACAAATGGAGCTACGGATACAGACTTCCGATGCGTCCCCTTGCAATTCCTTTCCTTCAGGGAACCATCATGGATACAGGAGAAAAAGGAAACCCGAAAGATGATCCTAAATCTTATGTAGATGCTGTGAAATTACCTTATGAAAGAATTTTTCAGTTCAATAAACCTCAGAAAAAGGATATCGTTGTTTTCAATTATCCACAGGATTCCGTGCATACTGCCATCGACAGAAAAGATCCTTATGTAAAAAGATGTGTTGCTGTTGCGGGAGATACTTTCGAAATGAGAGCCGGAAGACTTTTCGTTAACGGAAAAGCTGAAACATTTTTAGGAGATCAGGAAGTTCAGCACGCGTATACAGTAAGCACAGGAACGCAGTTGGATATTCTGGGACTTTATAACATTTACGGATTTTTGCCTGTTAGAGAAATTCAGAACGAAAAAAGCGGCGGATTTGTTTATATGTTTCAGGGACTTACTGATAAAACGGCTAAAGAGATTAAATCTTTACCGAACGTGATCAGCATGGAAGAAAATATCTATCCTAAAGATTCTGCTACGATTTCTTATAAATTAAATGCTGATAAAACAGCGTACACCAAAAGTATTGACACTACCCAGTCTATTTTCCCAATCAACAAACCTTGGAATCAGGATTGGTACGGACCTTTAAAAATTCCTAAAAAAGGAGATGTGGTTACAATCAATCAGGAAACCTTACCGGAATACCAGTGGATTATTTCACAATATGAACACAATAAGCTAGAGAATAAAAACGGTAAAATTTTCATCAACGGAAAAGAAACCAATCAGTATACTATTCAGCAGGATTATTATATGATGGTCGGAGATAACAGAGATGCTTCTTTGGATGCAAGATTCTTTGGTTTTGTTCCTGAAGAAAATATCGTTGGAAAGCCAATGTTTACTTGGATGAGTGTTCAGGGAGTGTTTGCGGATGCAAGTTCTACTTATCAGGCTCCTAAAAAAGTTCGTTGGGAAAGAATGTTTAAAGCAACCAATACAGGAGAAGCCAACAAAACCTCTTATTGGTGGATTGCAGCGATGATTCTTATTCTGTTCTTCGGTTGGGAATACTTCGTGAAATTATTCAGAAAGAAGAAGACGGAAGACGATGTGTAATTCACTTTGTCAAAGTTTAAATCTTTGACAAAGTTTCGAAATCAATTATTTAATTGAAAAAATAAATTATAAATAGAATGAAGTATTTGAAAAAATACTTCATTTTTGCATTATGAATATGAAGAATGTATTATTACCGGCGTTTTATCTGCCGCCAATTTCTTGGTTTTCAGTGTTTTTAGATCCTGAAAATGAAATTGTATTTGAACAGTTTGAAAGTTTTCCGAAACAGACGTACAGAAACAGAGCTAATATTTTCGGAGCCAACGGAAAATTATCATTAATCATTCCTATTGCTCATAACGGATGCAGAGAATTTAAGGATATTGAAATTTCTCACCGTGAAGACTGGAGGAATCTGCATTGGAAATCCATTAAAACCGCCTATCAAAGCTCTCCGTATTTTGAATTTTATGAAGATAAATTCAGAAAGATTTACGATCTGAAAGAAAAATATCTGTTGGATTTTAACCTGAAAACTCTTGAAATCGTTCAGCAGATCCTTAAAACAGAAAAGGCACACTCTTTGAATGAAGAATATATCAAATTTCCGGAAGAAATTAATTTCAGAGATCAATTTTCAGCCAAACTACCTTCAGAATACGAAATGGACAAATATTATCAAACGTTCTCTGATAAACGTGGTTTTTTGAAAGATTTATCAGTTTTGGACTTAATTTGTAACAAAGGACCGGAATCTTTGACTTATATTAAAAATATTAAATATTCATAGTAAAATGAAAAAGGTATTATTAGCTGCTGTTTTTTTAGTAGGGATTGGTTTTTCTCAAGCGCAGGAAGCAAAAGATCCGATGCAGGATAAAGATCTTATGACGTGGTATCATAAAGATTTTGCTACAACGAAAGTTTATGGGGTAAATACAGAAAATGCCTATAAGTTTTTAGAATCTAAAGGTCTTAAACCTAAAACAGTTTTGGTTGGAGTTTTAGATAGCGGAGTTCAGGTAGATCATCCCGGATTGGTAAAAAACATCTGGACAAATCCTAACGAAGTGCCGAACAACGGAAAAGATGATGACGGTAACGGTTACATCGATGATATTCACGGATGGAATTTCATCGGTGGAAAAAACGGAGATATTGATATCGATAACATGGAGGTAACCAGAGTTGTTGCTAAATATAAGCCTGTTTTTGAAGGAGACGACTCTACAAAAAACAAAGCAAATCAAGCTAAAATGCCTGAAGAATTTGCTATGTATATGAAAGCCAAAGATCTTTTCACCAAGAAAAGTGTGGAAGCAAAACAGGGTTTCAAAACCTATTCCATGATTAATGAGGCAATTCCCGTAATGGTAAAACTACTGAACGGAAAACCTCTTACTCCTGAAAATGTTGCCGCTATAAAACCGGCAGATCAGAGAGAAGCAATGGCTGTACAGGTTTTAACACAGGTTGCGCAGAGTCCTGAATTTAAAGGAAAATCGGCTGCTGAATTCGAAAAAGCAATGAGCGGTCAGATTAAAGAAGCTTTAGACTATTTTGGTCCTCAGGAAAAACAATACAATCTGGATTACGATCCGAGAAAAGAAATCGTAGGAGATAACTATGACGACTATTCTGAGAAAAACTATGGAAACAACCATTACGAAGGTCCGGATGCAGAACATGGAACTCACGTAGCGGGAATTATTGCCGGTCTTCCCAACGGAAAAGAAATACAGTATGGAGTTGCTTCGAAAGTAGCAAAAATCATGTCTGTAAGAACAGTTCCGAATGGTGACGAAAGAGACAAAGACGTTGCCAACGCAATAAGATACGCAGTAGATAACGGAGCTAAAGTTTTAAACATGAGCTTCGGAAAGCCGGTTTCTCCAGGTAAAAATGTAGTTTGGGATGCATTTAAATATGCTCAGGATAAAGGAGTTCTTCTGGTAAAAGCTGCAGGAAATGAAAACGAAGATGTTGCAGAACATTTAGCTTATCCTACCAACTTTAAAAATGTAACAGATGAAAAACCATTTGTAAACAACGTATTGGTTGTAGGAGCAAGTACCAATAAAAATGATGCTTTAAGAGCGAGTTTCTCCAACTTCAATAAGAAAATGGTAAATGTTTTTGCTCCGGGTGAAGAAATTTATTCTACCGTTCCTCACAATGAGTATAAATATTTACAGGGAACTTCTATGGCTTCTCCGGTTGTAGCAGGAGCTGCAGCGGTTTTATTAGCCTATATGCCTAATTTAACTCCGGCACAGATCATAGAATCATTGGTAAAATCAAGCAACCCAAGTACTGCAAACCAATTTGGGGATTTCTCTGAAGCAGGAGGTGTAATTGATCTTAAAAAAGCAGCGGAATATGCATATACAAACTTCTATAACGGAAAAGGAGGTGCTTCAAAGAAGGCTGAAAAATCCGTAAAAAAGACTGTTAAAAAATAGTATATCTTCCTGTATTTAAGAAAGAAACATACAAAGTCCGAAATTTTCGGACTTTTTTTATTGGTAATATTTAATTTTGGCACGGTTTTTTGTAACTTTATTGTAACAAAATAATAAACAACAAAATGAAAAAGTTACTACTTGCAGGGATGTTGGGAACAGCGCTTTTTGCAGTGTCTTGTTCCGCGGTGAATAACGCTAAAACAGCCCAAACCCAAAGATCAGAATTTTTGAAAATGAAAGGCGACTGGCAGATCGTCAGTGTGAATTATGATAAAAATTTTAAAGTAAAGCCATTTGATGATGGAGTAGATGCACAATGTTTCGTAGGAAGTCACTGGAGACTAATTCCTAATAACTGGACAGGAGCTTATACATTAAACGGAGGAGGAACGTGCGGAACAGGATTTACACAGCCAATTAAGATTGATGTGGTAAGCGGAAACACATTTAATTTCAAAAAAATTGCTGACGGTACAAAAGCAAAACAAAATACAGCAGGTTATACTTTAACGCTGATTAATCAGAATACAGACCAATTCTCATTGGAACAGAATATTCCTTTCGATGGAGAAAATGTAAGAGTAGTTTACAATTTCGAAAGAACAGGAATGAAATAATTTAACATAAAAAATATAAAAAGATGAAATTTACAAAAACATATATCGGAGCGTTATTTTTATCATCAGCTTTATTGCTTACAAGCTGTGAGGCTGTACAGAATTCCAACCATCAGCAGAGAGGAACAGCAGTAGGTGTTGCTTCCGGAGCTGTAATAGGCGGTATTTTGGGGAATAACGTAGGAAAAGGTAAAAATGCTGCTTTAGGAGCTGTTTTAGGAGGTATTATCGGTGGTGTTGCAGGTAACGTTATCGGTTCTAAAATGGATAAGCAGGCAAGAGAAATTAAAGAAACTTTACCGGGAGCTCAGGTAGAAAGAGTAGGAGACGGTATCAAAATTACATTAAGCGAAAGCATCGTGAATTTCGATTTCAATTCTTCTGCTTTAACAAGTACTGCAAAAACAAACCTTGATAAACTGGCTCAGGTTTTAACAAACAACCCGGATACAAACATCAATATTTACGGGCACACAGACAGCAAAGGTTCAGATTCTTATAACATGAGTCTTTCTGAAAGAAGAGCCAATTCTGTAAAAGCTTATTTAGCGGGTAAAGGAATTTCTTCAAGCAGATTATTTGCTTTAGGAGAAGGAGAAAGTATGCCGGTTGCCACTAACGATACAGAAGAAGGTAGAGCTAAAAACAGAAGAGTGGAATTCGCTATTACTGCCAATGAAAAAATGATTAACGACGCACAGAACGGTCAATAATTATTTAACATATAAATATTTTCGTGAATAACCGCAATAGCGGTTATTTTTGTATTTTTATGGTGATATTTTTTGAAATTACTATTTTTGCATTTGAAACAACATAAATGAAGAAATATTTAAAGCTGCTCCGCGTGGAGCAATGGGTGAAGAACCTGTTTGTTTTTGTTCCTCTTTTCTTTTCGGGTAATATTAAAAATCTCGAACTACTCACAAAAAGCATCTTTGCTTTTATCATTTTTTCTTTGGCAGCAAGTGTCGTTTATATTCTGAATGATTATAATGATATTGAAGCAGATAAAAAACATCCCGAAAAAAGAAGAAGACCATTGGCGAGCGGTGCCATCTCAAAATCTCAGGCAGTGGGAATTTTTACAGGACTTATTATTCTGGATATCGCACTGGTTTTCTTTGCCCAAATGTATTTTCAGGAAAGTTTATGGAAATTTGCAACCATTGTAGGATTTTATTTTGTAATGAATCTTGCTTACACTTTTAAACTGAAACATGTTCCGATTATTGATATTTCCATCATTGCAGTAGGATTCGTTTTAAGAGTTTTATCAGGAGGTTACATTACAGGAATCAGCATTTCTCAATGGGCGATTTTACTCACCTTTGTGCTTGCGTTGGTATTAGCTATAGGAAAAAGGCGGGGAGAACTCATTAATGCGCAGGTTTCAGGAAAAACGAGAAGAGCTTTGGACGGCTACAATGTACAGTTTGCAGATATTGCATTATCCATTTCCGTGACTCTGGCAATTGTCTGTTATCTGATGTTTACCCTGTCCCCGGAAGTTCAGGCAAGATTTCATTCAAGAGTATTTTATACGGTTATTTTTGTTGTTTTTGCTTTTTTAAGATACTTACAGCAGACATTGGTATACAACAGAACCGAATCTCCCACGAAGATTGTTTACAGAGACAGATACATTCAGATCACCTTACTATTGTGGGTTGCTGCATTTTTAATTCAAATCTACTTTAAAAAATGAAGCCGAATTTTGTACAAAAAGTGACCAACTGGGGTAATTTTCCCATAGTGGAAAAAGAAATGAAATCTGAGGACAGCTTCAGAAAAATAAAAGAATTTGTTCAGAATCATAATGAAGTCATTGCAAGGGGAAACGGAAGGTGCTACGGAGATTCTTCGTTGGGAGAACATATATTTTCAACCAAAAAATTAAATAAATTCATCAGTTTCGACCGTTTGAACGGTATTATCGAATGCGAATCGGGAGTCCTGCTTTCTGATGTACTGGAAATTGCCGTTCCGCAGGGATATTTTTTATATGTAACACCGGGAACCAAATTTGTTTCTGTAGGAGGAGCCATTGCTTCCGATGTTCACGGTAAAAATCATCACGCTGAAGGATGTTTTTCAGAATATGTGATTGAATTTAAACTGATGATCGAAAACGGCGATATTATCAACTGTTCAAGAGAAGAAAATTCAGATAAATTCTGGGCAACCATTGGAGGAATGGGATTAACCGGAATTATTTTAACGGCAAAATTCAAGCTGAAAAATATTGAATCGGCATACATCCGTCAGGAAAGCATTAAAGCCGAAAATCTGGATGAGATCTTTAACCTGTTTGAAGAAAGTGAAAGCTGGACTTATACTGTGGCTTGGATCGACTGTCTTCAGAAAGGTAAAAATATCGGAAGAAGTATCCTGATGAGAGGAGAACACGCTTTTCAGCACGAGCTGCCTCAGAAATTCAAAGAAAAACCATTGCGTTTAAAGAAAAAATTTGAGCCTACTGTTCCGTTTTATTTTCCCGGATTTGTCTTAAATGCTTTAACGGTAAAGATTTTCAATTATTTCTATTATAAAAAACAGTCTAAGAAGGAAGTTAAAAATTTTATTGATTATGAAACGTTCTTTTATCCGCTGGATTTTGTTCACGACTGGAATAAGATTTACGGAAAATCCGGCTTCATCCAGTATCAGATGATGATTCCCAAAGAATCAGGAAAAGAAGGAATGAAAAAAATTCTGGAAACCATTGCCAACAGCGGAAACGGTTCTTTTTTAGCTGTTTTAAAGTTATACGGAAAAGAAAATCCGGAAGCTTACAATTCCTTTCCGTTTGAAGGATATTCTCTCGCATTGGACTTCAAAGTGAATTCCAAACTGAAAAAACTGATTGATCAACTGGATGATATCGTAGAGCAGTACAACGGTAAAATTTACCTTACCAAAGACAGCATGAGCAGATCTTCGCTCACCAATTATCTGAAAAATGTTCAGAGCTCAAAATTTGTGTCTTTGCAGCATAAAAGAATTTTAAATAATATTTAGCAAACATGATCGTTTTAGGAAGTACATCGGAAGTAGCACAGGCTTTTGTGGAAAAGGCATTGCAGGAAGGAGAGAGATTTGAAAAAATCTATCTTTTTACCTCCAGTAAAGAAACGACCGAAAGATTTGCCCGACATATTGATGTGAAATTTCTTCAGCAGTCCGAAGTGATAGAGCTTGATCTTATGAAAAGCATAGATTATAATCAGTTTGATGCTGTTAATTCAGGTTTACTGTTCTGTGCGACTGGATATTTAGGAGAAGGAACAGAAGAAGGATTGTATGACAACAAAAATACACAACGGATTATTGATATCAATTACGCTAAACTGGTTCCTGTGATGAATTATTTTGCGCAGAAATTTGAAAGCAGAAGATCCGGAACGATTATCGGACTTTCTTCTGTTGCCGGAGATCGCGGAAGACAGAGCAATTTTATTTACGGAAGCTCGAAAGCGGCTTTCACAGCCTATTTAAGTGGTTTGAGGAATTATCTTTTCGATAAAAAAGTTCACGTCATGACGGTGAAGCCCGGATTTATGGCAACCAAAATGACTGAAGGCTTACCTTTGAATCCAAAACTTACCGCAACCCCGAAACAGGCAGCAGAATCTATTTTCAAAGCTTATAAAAAACAGAAAAACGTAGCCTATGTTTTGCCGGTCTGGGGAATTATCATGATGATTATCCGAAATATTCCTGAATTTATTTTTAAAAAATTAAAGCTTTAAAATTATTTTATTTAAAATATACTTTCGATCTTTACGTTACAAGATAAATATTCTAAAATTGACTTACTTCAATGAAAAAACTGTACTGCTTCGATTTCGACGGAACACTTACGTATAAAGATACCATGTTTATGTATCTTAAATTCTACGATTCTACAAGATTTCGCCTGCAGTTTTTGAAGCATATTCCGCTTTTTGTTCTTTTAAAACTGAAACTAGCCGATACGGAAAAAGTGAAAAAAAGCTTTATCGGTTCCATTCTGAAAGGGCAGACTCAGGAAAAAATCGAAAAAAAATCCAGACAGTTTTTTGAACATTATTATCCTAAAATCGTAAGGGAAAATGCATTGGATTTTATTCAAAATATAGATCATAATAATACGCAGAGTCTATTGGTTACCGCATCGTTAGACATTTGGGCAAAACCATTTGCAGAAGCTTTTAAAATGCAGCTTGTTTCCACCAGAGCCGAGTTCAGAAACGGAGTTTTCACCGGAAATTTTGTGGGAAGAAACTGTAATGGAAACGAAAAACTGGTAAGAATTCAGCAGGAAATCAGCAATCATAAATACGATAAAGTTATTGCTTTTGGAGATACATCGGGAGATAAGCCAATGTTGAATTGGGCAAATGAAGGACATTACCAATTTTTTCACTAATTTTGGGCAGTAAAATAAACAGATCGAAACAGAGTATTTTAAAACGATAACTCTATTGATTTTGTAGGATTTACAGATTGTACATATTCCACAGAAACTAATATTTTCAAAGTAAAAATGAATAAAGTATACCTTGATAACGCTGCAACAACTCCACTTTCGGAAGAAGTTATCGATGCAATGGTTGATACCATGAAAATGAATTTCGGAAATCCGTCCTCTACGCACAGTTTTGGACAGGAAGCGAAAATTCTTATCGAAAACGTAAGGAGACAGGTTGCAGATTATCTTCATGTAACGCCCGCTGAAATTATTTTCACTTCCTGCGGTACGGAATCGAACAATATGATCATAAAATCGGCTGTTGAGCATCTCGGAATAGAACGTATCATCAGTTCTCCTCTTGAGCATAAGTGCGTTTCTGAAAGTATTCTGGATATGAAAAGCAGAAAAGGAGTAGAAGTAAACTACATCCGTCCCAATGAAAAAGGAGATATTGATCTTAATAAACTGGAAGAATTGCTAAAAGCTTCTGACAAGAAAACTCTGGTAAGCTTAATGCACGCCAATAACGAGATCGGAAATCTTATCGATATTAAAAAAGTGTCAGAACTCTGCAAGGCAAATAATGCGCTCTTCCATTCGGATACCGTTCAGACGATGGCTCACATGAATCTGGATTTTTCTGATATTAAGGTAGATTTTGCTTCTTGCAGTGCCCATAAATTTCACGGACCAAAAGGCGTTGGATTTGCGTTCATCAGAAAATCAAGCGGTTTAAAAGGAATTATTACAGGAGGACCACAGGAAAGAAGCTTAAGAGCAGGAACAGAAAATGTAGCAGGAATTGTAGGACTGGGAAAAGCACTGGAAATCTCTTTAAAAAATCTTGAAACTTATACTAATCATATGCAGGAAATTAAAAGCTATGCCGTAGAAAGGCTTACAGCGGAAATTCCGGGCATTAAATTCAACGGGAGAAGTTCTGAGAAGGATGGTAGTCTTTACACGGTTTTAAGTGCTTTATTACCCTATAAAAACCCTCTAATCGGGCTTCAGTTAGATATGAAAGGAATCGCAATCTCTCAGGGAAGTGCGTGTTCTTCGGGAGCCTCAAAACCTTCTATGGTGATGATGATGGTTTTATCTGAAGATGAAATGGATCACTGTACGCCGCTTCGTATTTCCTTCAGCCATTTAACGACTAAAGAAGATATTGATGCTTTGGCTACTGCTTTGAAAGAAATTTCTAAAGATTTTGTTATAGAAAATACAAATGTTGAGCATAGATAGTCTTATTACTCAAAAAGCGTAATTTTGATTATCCAATTAAGGAAATTATAAAAGAATAATATTAATTTAAATAAAAGAAACAAAAATGGCTTTAGAAATTACAGATAGCTCATTTCAGGAAACGGTTTTAAAATCAGATAAGCCGGTATTAGTAGACTTTTGGGCAGTATGGTGCGGACCTTGCAGAACGTTAGGACCAATCATCGAAGAAGTAGCAAGCGATTTCGAAGGAAAAGCAATAGTAGGGAAAGTAGACGTGGATAACAACCAGGATATTTCTATGCAGTACGGGATCAGAAATATTCCTACAGTTCTTATTTTTAAGAACGGAGAAGTGGTTGATAAATTAGTAGGAGTAGCTCCAAAAGAAGTGATCGCAGAGAAATTAAGCGCTCACTTGTAAAAAAATAAATTTGATAATGAACGCCTTCCGTTTTTGGAAGGCATTTTTTTTGAAATAAATTTGCAGGTAACGAAAAAAGTTGTACTTTTGCCATCACAAAAAAGAAACGAAGTTCTTTAGAAACAAAAACATGATCCGGTAGTTCAGCTGGTTAGAATGCCGCCCTGTCACGGCGGAGGTCGCGGGTTCGAGTCCCGTCCGGATCGCAAAAGTTTTTCAATTTACTTTTAAAACAAAATTTGATCCGGTAGTTCAGCTGGTTAGAATGCCGCCCTGTCACGGCGGAGGTCGCGGGTTCGAGTCCCGTCCGGATCGCAGAAGTTTTCTCAATTTCTTTTAAAAAAATTGATCCGGTAGTTCAGCTGGTTAGAATGCCGCCCTGTCACGGCGGAGGTCGCGGGTTCGAGTCCCGTCCGGATCGCAATGATTTATCAAATAAACAAAAGTGCTGTAAAAAGATATTTTACAGCACTTTTGTTTTTATCTATTTCCAGATGAAACCCAAAATCATGGTATGAAAGTTACCTATTCAGTGACCTGTTTGAAAGGAGAAACAGATCTCTGAATAGTAAGAAAATGAGCTTTTTTCCTCATTTGTTTAGATTTCAACTTTCTTAAATGAATTTTATTATTTAATGAAAACTATTATTGAGGATCATGCATTCATATCTGTAATATTTTTATAATACAATACTATATTTTTAAGCTCTATCAGTGGAAGCTTACTCTCGCTGAGAGATGAGAATACCGCCAGATCAATCTGAAACCATGCACCACTGTTTACAGGTTTGTGCTGGTTATACCAGGTTTTTAATGCATTAGAAAGACGGCAAACAAACGGATCTGCTTCACTAAACGATGGCTGGCATCCTCCGACAGGTATCTCATAATCTTTTGGTATTTCAAAAATGAATGGAGCGGCAAGCAAAACGGGTAATTCTATAGGAGAAAGAATATTTCCGGATGTACCCAATAATGGATAATTCCACGATACACTTAGTTTTAGCAATTGTTCTGCCAGTTCATCATAGGTAAAGAAAGTGCTGAGGAAATTGGCCAACTGCTGTCCGAGCGACAGATTGACTCCTGCTTCATTAGTAATTTTAGCAATATCAAAAATATCATTACTGTTAAGCAAAGGAATCAGTTTATTAGAGAATCTTACCAATGGCGTACGGTAAATAAAGTTATTAACGGTAGGGTTGTACGGAACAAGGTCTTCATTACGAATAATGGAAATACCCGCCCAAGCATACTGGAATTGTAAGACATTCAGCGCATCTACATTAACGTTGCGGGACGGAATATTGAAAGATTTTTCCCATGAGAGGTAGGTTTTATCTGCCGCCTGATACCAATATGCATTAGGAATAGGAGTTCCGTTTTTATCAGTAGCATTCACTTTTGTATAGTTGTCAATAGTTACATAAGGCGTTTGGGGTAATTCAGCCTCAAATACATCTTTATTACCCCTGTACAGCGAAATATCATCAGAAGACATATCTGCAGCAGGAACAATGGTTACAAGCAGACGGTTGTCAAAATCAGTATCATCTGTCTGTCGGATAATAAAGTCGTAAGCCCGTGCCGTAGAATTATCATCAGAATTATCGATTTGTAAACCATTGTATTCACTCCACGCAATAGCAAGGTTATTTGTTAAACTCACCATGGTCTGCAAAGCATAATAGGCATTGGTAAGATTAGGATCAGAGCTGTCTGATTGTGCGGTAATCATCTTCAGGTAGCTATTGAAATCGTCCAATACCTGTGGCCATACAGTCACAAACTGAGCCAGATCACTGAAAAGATCACGTGCAGGACTTCCGTACATTTTTGCAGAAAGAGCAGGCACGGTATTGAATTCAATATCGGAAAATATTTTGTCCTGTGCTGCCTGATCTTCAGTATAGGAATACATAAAATTCCATTCGGATGCTTTGGCAAGACGTGTTTTTGTATTATCTCCTGATACGGGAACACTTTTACCAGTCTGCGTAGTGAGAGTAGGCGGTGTAGGATAATTACGCAATACTACCGGAATATCCACGATACCTAAACTTTGCTGTAAAGATGCTGAAACAGTATTATCGCCACCAAAGCTGTTTACATCAGCAGGTATAATGAAGGTGAGCCAGTTGGAACCCTGATATCCATTGATACCAGCTACATCACTGATATCACATTCCACGTGGGTTACCACATAAGTCATATCCAGATCTACACTGGTAAATTCTTTTGCATTTTTAGTGGTAAAACTGAACGTAAGGAAGGAATCTGTATCCGTTGCGTCTTTTTCGTTTAGCTGTATCTTGGATGTAGAAATACTATATTCTTTTGCATCACCGTCTGCTTTGTTATTGATCACCGGTGTGCCATACAGTCGTGGTGGTGTTTTGTAGTTGCTGTCTGCTCTGAAGTCTGATTCAGCAGTTACTTCAAATTGAACAAGAGCATTTACGGTATAGGCATTGCCTAATTGGTTAAGCAATTGTTGCTCAAATTTTTCTCTTGCATTGCCGAGACTTGTATTGTCACCTGTTGCGAACGAAACATACGGCGCCTTCAGTACAGGTTCTACTTCTGAAGCTATGGCACCAGCAAGTGTGGTTTTAGCATTGGTAATAGCCTGTAAATAAGTGGTCGCTTCAATCCCCTGTGTAGCCAGCCATGCCTCTTCTTCATCTGCTTTTAATTGATCTACAAGGAAAGCAGGTATTGCATAGTCTGCACTCAGAAATACATCAATAGCATTAAGAGACTGTGCACCCCATGTATCCATATCTATGCCGGTAAACGTCTGTATTTCCCCTTTGCTGCAATCCAGACCCTGACCCGTGATATATTTGCATATAGGGACTCCGCTTTTAGAAACGAGACTCGTTGCTAATGGTTTAGGAGCATAGAATACCGCATTCAGTAAGCTATAGGTATAGATGTTGATGCGATACTGAGAAAACTGTTTTTCAGTCAGTTTTTGTTGTAACGCAATATCGAACTGATCCCTGTTTTCATAAAAAGTGTCTACCAAAGAGCTGATAGCTGTGGTAACTTCTGCAGGAACGCCTTCAGCTGTAAGCTGTGTAATGGATTCTGTAGTCAGCTTATAAGTACCTGCCTGATTAACTTTCCAGTAAATACCCTGCCCTGATTTTAGCCCCATGCGTACTACGAATACTGCCTGATTATTCACACCGCCTGCTGTTGCAGCATTGGTTCCGATGGCAATTTTCAGTTCATAATTACCGGCATTTAAGAAAGCAGCTTCGAATAAAGCAGCAAATTCGTTGAGGCTGTATTGAGGATCTGTACCGTCCTTCACTGTTGTAGACATGGTTTTCGGCTTTACCTGAGTAAGAGCGCGGGTAACCAGATCACTATCTTTAAAATCTGTGTTAACGTATTTAAGGTCACGGTAAAAGTCGAGATTCACAGTGAGCTGAAGGATAGAGTGTGTATCTATATCCTCTATATTCACAGAACTTGTGATGGGGCTCATTACAGGTGCTGTTGCTTCATTACCCTTACTGCGTGCAGATAGATAAGTATAAATATCTTTTACAAACTGCAGCATCTGGTTAAACTGTTCATCAGACAGATCAACAGTTTTGCCTGGTGTAAGGGATGTGCTTAGTGTAATCGTTAAAGTATTCTTACCGTCTGTCGGATTTAATTGTGTTAACTGATAATATATATTGGTATAGGTTACAAGATCATTAGCGGCATTCTGTTTCCAGTCTTGCTGCTGATCTGCCGGTACATCAGGCAAATCATTATAACGCTGGATATTAAAGTTAAATTCTATTTTAAGTTCAGGGTTATGATTGAGGTCAAGATCAAACAAATAACTTAACTCCACACTTGGCCATTTACCCAATCCTTTCAGCTCATCCACGTAGCCGGTTTGAATAGGCGGGTTATTTACCGGAGTAGAGGGATCCATTTCCGGATCACTAAATGGAGTTACTGTTACATTACCATAGTAATCTACCCAGTCAAAATGTACCTGTACCTGATGACCGATACCACGATACGGATTGTCTTCTTCCTGCGGATAGCCGGCAGGATAAGTCATAAATGGGTTCGTTTTGGCAAATTTGGCAATAGGTACAATCTGATTGTAATACCAGATCAGATCATCTTCAGTGTCATCATTGTCTGTTTTACCCAGTACATCATCTTGTGTTTGTGGTTTGGCAGGACCAGCAGGTAAACCCACAACACTTTCACCGAACCAGCTGTTTTCTACGATCTGATAGCTTAAAAGATTGTACATATTGTTGAGATATACCTCTGCATAATCAGGATCAGTGATCTTCGGCTGATTTTCAGGATCCGGGTTCGGGTTGGTTCTGTTCAGGTCAAAACCTGCAGTACCTTGCTGAACGGCTGTTACTTTATGCATGATCTGATCATTGATACTAAGCATGGTTGAAGTCATAAAAATATTGACTACATCTTTTGCAGCCCAAGCCATGGAAGCCATATCGATAAAATAATAGGCAGCTATGGTTTCAAATGTAAGACCCGCTTTACCCTCCGCACTGATGGTGTATTGAACCTGAGGCAACAGTATCAGCTGCCAGAGCGGAAGATTATTCCAGTCAGGAATGTCTGGGTTGAGTTGTTGTATAGCACTTGCTTCCACATTATAATAAGCTGCAATTGAAGTCAGCGTATTTCCCGGTCCGCTGGCACCTATTTCACATACCAATCCATCAAATATAATAGTCGGAATATCATATTTTAAAGAATCATTTACAGTAGCCTTCGTGTTAAGTGTCACTTTTTTATTAAGATCTACCAGTTCGGCAGGTAATATATTGAAGCGTGCAGTTATTGCATCAATCGTATCTTCTGGCTTATTCACATAATAAGATAGTCCTTCCTGCATTTCACTTTGCGCATATACCACACAAGAGTTAGCATCAATTTTATCACCGGTTACTGCACAGTTCATGTAATCTGTAGGCTTATTATTGTACTGGCTGCTATAGGTAACAAGCAGGCGTACATTCGCATTATCTCCTTTTCCAAAAATACTGGAAGGAAATCCTGTATTACCTTCTGTTTCATTATACATAAGATAATATCCTCCGGAACGGGTAATGCTGCATTCCCATAACATACGTATGAAATCATAAATACTGTTCAGTATTCCTGTATCTGGCTTTTCTTCTGTTACTTCCAAAGCCATCATTTTCATGGCAGCATTGTCAGGATTTGTTTCTGTGGAAAGATTAGCCTGTACGATGAAGGTTTTCATGTGTTCCATACCTACGGACAATAATCCATCTGAGCCTTCATACAACCACTGTATATCGACTATTTTATCCAGATTGTTATTGGAAGATTTCGGATTTAATGCTAACAACAGTCTTTGCAGAATATTAGCACCGGCTTCGCTTGCCCCTAATAATTCATAACTGTAAGCATTTACAGGAGCGGTGGAATCAGTATCAAGAAGTTTAAGTTCTATATCTATCATCGTACTCCATCCGTAATAGGAGGATGGCCAGTAGTCCATTACTCCTTTAGCTGCATCGTACTGACCGATCTGTATACTGAATTCAGAACCTGCTTCTTTGGGCAGTGTCAACTGATTGAGCAGACCTGAAGGAAATTGCCAGATAAGTGGTGATACGCTGCTTTGACCGTCTGGTGACCCATAAGGCAGGTTTAATGCTCCGGAAGTTTGCCACTTTGTAGTTGTCTGGAAAGTATATTGTACAGGCTGAAGGTTGAAAGGCTTCATAGGTGCGAGCTCCAGAACATCTGGCTTTATCCCTTTTGTCTGTGCATAATTAAGCAAGGTGTCAATTTGATTAATGTCTTCAGGCGTCAGCTTTACATTTAATATATTTCCGCCTTCCTCATCCATTGATTTTCCGTTAAACTGAAGCCAGCTTAATGAATTGTTGATGAGCTGGATAGAAAAATTGGCAGGTATTGTAGCCGGAAGGGCAAACTCCTGACCGGTAAGGGAATATAGGGCACAATTATTTCCTGTACAGGGTGAACCTTGTGCAAGGGTAAGCCCCGGAAGATTCGTGGGCAGACGCATACCATGTAACTGATAACGAGATGCCATACCGGATAATTGTCCATAGGAGTTATTATCAGCAAAGTATTCCAGAATACTGCCTACAGTTAAATACTTCAGACCCGGAATATTGGCATTGGTAAATCCTTCTCCGTTGTAGAAAAAGTTATTTTGCTGCTGATTGGCATAGTTGGTAGCCAATAAGGCTGCTGTGGTATTGTATTGCTGAGCCAATGCATCAAGCGTATCGGCGTTTGCTGCATCGGTGAATTCAGCAGTAGTGTGGGTAAAAGGCTGAATTAATACCTGACCGAGAGGCTGCACTTGTTGTGCCTGTACTTGGATATTACCTGCAAGATCCTGTGGTGTAACCGTAGTTCCTTTTAATACAGAAATAGCTGCTGCCATGCTGGTAAGGGTATCACCCGGTACGATTACATATTTTATACCGTCGTATTCAAAGCTGTTGCCTGCAATGAAAAGGTCTGGAGTGATCTGGTTCTGCATCAGTAAAGCCGCTGTATCAAGATGATTATAGATAACAGTGGCGATACTGCTAAAGGTATCTTCGCTTTTTGCGGTGTAGAGTGCCGCGCCAATAATCAGCCAGTTATCTGTTGTGAGCACTGCTGTATTCTGGAAATCTTTATCCGAAGCAAGATCATTTAGTGTGGTATTTAAACCTGCAGCAACTGTGTTAATGGTATCTGTAGATTGTACATTATATGCATTTCCATGATAAGTAATCGTTTGCGGAGCCAGTAATCCCGGAACGGCTGCATTTTCTGTAATTAACATTGAAGGTGTAATGGCGTATATGGCAGCTATCGAAGTAAAAGTATCACCTTCCAAAATATCATACATTACGCCGGTAATGGCTATAGGATTTTTTCCATTAAGCGGATGTGTCTGGTTAGCTGTCGCAATATCCTGAATATTTACTTTATTGCCTGTTCCATCTACAGTAATGCTGTTTGCCCAGGTTACCATGGCCGATAAGCTATTACCATTGCTGATGCGGTAAGTAAAATTATCCATAGCATCAGATGCGTAGCCTGCCAGTTGTTTACCTATAAGTACAAAGTAGTCTTCAAATACAAAAGTAGACATACTCCATTGCTGCGGATCTTCCAAAGTCATAAATCTGGCGGCAGAAGATGTTTCTTCCTGTACTTTTACGGCAAGTTCATTAAACCATTTTTTTACTTCGGACAGGTATTCCTGTGTAGCCATATTATAGTTATTGAACTGGATGTCCAATGCAATATCTGGTACTTTCAGTTCAAGATCAAAAAACATTGGGAAAATTGCTGCGGCAGCAAGATCTTCTTGTAATAATTGTACATTTAATGCCTGAAAATTATTTTGCAGAAAGCTTAGCAGGTCATTGGTAGGAATAGGAAACGGATATTCTTCGCTTGAAAGGAATGTGATTAATGCATCAAGATCAGCTTTTGAAATACCTTCAGTTTCTACTTCTTCACGGGAAGACTTCGAAGGGGTATGATCAATGTAGTTCAGTACCAGCCAACGGAAAAAATCAGAGCATAGATATTCAAAGGAAGTTGTAGTTCCGCTACCGTCACCCGAAGGATCGGGAGCATCGATGAATAAAGTAGCTACATATTGTGCTGTCTGGTTCTGCAGATTTCCGTTTTCAGGTCCTGCTACTGTTAAATGGGGTACAAAATATAAATTAAGCACAGGGAGTTCAGAGTCATCTTCTACCAAAACGGAATGATAACTGATGGGCATATTGGGCGAACGGCGCATCACCATTATATCAGAGCCTGTCAGCTCCGTTATATCGAATGAATCCATTACTGCAAAAGAAACAGGTCTGGCGCCATCAAGTGGTGTTGCCTGTCGGGCAGGAGCAATACGAAATTCGGCTGCAGGTGAAGATATACGGGATGCAGCGTTTGGTGCCGAAAGATTATTATTCCAGGGAGCTTTGGCTGTCTGGTCTGTACCAATGGTAAGATCAAATCTAATTTTTGCTGTAAAAGTAAAATGAATGGTAATGGAGAAGATTCCTAGATTTAATTTAGCAGAAACTCTTACATCTACAGAAGCTACAATAGCCAATGGTATTTTATTATAAGCTTCAAAGGTTGCCTGTGCATATACCATTACGGTAATGTTTACACTTGCCGATATAATACCAAAGTCTATAGAACCGTATAATTTACCGATAATCCCTATAGTACCCTGAAGATAATAATAATATGAAGTTTCTACCTGTTCTTTATTGCTTTCCTGCAAAGTGCCGCTGTAAGGATAATAAGCTGCTATTACTCCTTCAATAACACCAAACATGGTAACGCTGAAGCCGGCGCTGAGTAAGCCATAGTTTACACTATATCCTACACCTACCTGCAAACCGATACCAAATACAATTACCGGATTAAAGTTTCCATAGTTGGTCTTAGGGACTTTATTGGTTGTAGCACTGCTGAGCTTTCCGAAATAGATTCCCCCTGAACCCATAGCCGGTATACCCGGAGGCACAATAGCCTGCACTGTAAATGATCGGGAGAAATCCATGTTGTAAGGGAAGCCGATGTCTACTGTAAAATCACCATTGGTGTAAATTTCTATACCAATGGAAGGAAGAGTGATATTGACCGCACCAAACTGCAGATAACGTAAAGCATTAGGAAGGGTAAGATCCATTTGATATACGCCAATGGACTCAGAAATCTTTTTATACATGATCTCAAATTCCAGCCCTTCAAATACCTTGGCTTTTCCACCTGCCATAGCGATGCGCAGACCATAGAGATTGGGATCATTAAATACCACCTGCATATCGAGAGTCCAAACAGGCTTCTCTTTTGTTCCTGCATTCAGTATCCCGAAATTGGTGGCGATGAGCCAGTTGCTGTCTTCATTGAATCTAAGCAGTGTGTTGCCGGAGCCTGATCCTATAGGAATGGTACCCGGTTTTGGTTCGGTAAAAGCTTCCTGCATAGCTTTTGTTACATCCTTGATAGAGTTGTACTGGGCAGGATTTACCAATTCTACATGCTGACCCATTGCCAGCAGACGCAAATCGAAATACTGTGTGCCTTGTCCCGGAACATCCGGCATTTTCTGAATGTCCTGTCCGCCTGTCTCTGGTTTAAATAAATTACTTTCGTTAATAGAAGGAACAACAGAATTCCCATCGAAAGTGATAAATACCCCTTTCTGATTTTTGGTAAGATTAATTCCATTGATATTGATGAATATAAGGTCTAATGTTTTAGGTAATTTGTAAGTGACCTTAATATCTTTCGTGTCGAGGTTGTATGTAACCGAGAATCCATCCAGACTTATTTTGTTGAGTATATCCCATGGCGCATCGAGCTCAAATGTCGGGTTAAACAACATCTTCATAAAGGAGGTAATTAACCCGCCCAATGTCCAGTTTTTAATAGAGAAAACAATTGTACGGCTTTCTCCGGTTACATCATACATAGCGGTAAAGCCTTCCCAGGTAATCGCAAGTTGCTGATTATTTTCGGCGAAATTATAGCTTATACCGACAGTAGCATTGAAATATTCTAATGTTACACTTCCTAAAACACCACCGGAATATTTACCGGATGTAGAATCATTGCTCGCGGCTTCATATTTCAGCCAAAGATTGGCAATGATGTTGATCTGCTGATCAATAATAGGAAAGGTAAAGATCCACTGCAGTCCTCCTTTTACCTCGTAGCTGCTTTTTCCCGTTCCGCTGGGAATTGTGGCATCCAGTGAGAATTGAGTAATATTAAGACTATCTGGTAAAAAGCTTGTAGGCAGACTGATAGACTGGAATAATTGCTTAATGAGCTCTCCCAGATTTAAGCTACTGCTTTCTGGCATAGCAAGGCTTAAGTTCCATCCGTCCGATGAATTATAATTTACATCGGTATTAAGTTGTAATTTACCAATGGCAAACAATCCGAATACCTTTGCCGTAAATATACTTGGACCGGTACCGCTCGCGGGTGAAGAAGAAGTTATCAGTAATGTACCATCCGTTACCGAAACGTTTGTAATGAAATTCAGGTCAATATTAGCATTCGCATAAAACTCATAATATTTACTGTTGATATCCATATTAATCCCAAAAGCAGTAAACTCAACCAGTAAAAGATTCTCTGGAATAGTAATGGCTCCTGCTGTAATGGCAGACAGTAAATTGTTGAAGGTAACAGATCCTGCAAAGGCAGCAGAAAGGGTTAGGTCTGAGGTAATTTCCACATCGAAACCTCCAACAAATATGGTTGGAAAAAAGTCTACGTGAGCACTGAAATATAAACTTTGTGAATTGGTAGTTCCCGGATTAATAATGACCCAATTAACATCAAACTGCTGAATAATAAAATTATCAAAAAGCGTCCAGGCTCCATTGGAGCCGATAAAAGAGGAAACGCTGGTAATAGTAAGCCCGTTGTTAAAATCCAGCCCCGTGTTAAATCCCTTGAATGCAATACTGTTGAGGTACTGTTGTAAAGTAGGAGGAATATTCTGAAACCAATTTTGTCCAGCCATAAGACCGAACAGGCTTAGAGGTGTGAGTGGTTTGTCTGGCTCAGAGTCTACATTCAGGGTAAAAGAAGATGATTCATATTCTACAGCAGCACTAAAATTCAGTACAATAGAATTTCCGGCTGCCAACAGCAAACTAAAATATAGGATAGGAGTTTGTACTTTTTGTGTTTCTCCTTCTGCTGGTGTTAAGCTGTCCGTAGGTTCATATTCCAGACGCAATGCTTCTCCTTCATCTTCCGGATCGGCTGTAACCGTTTCTTCTTCTGTTTTAATCTGAAATCCAACTCCCGGATTACTGACATTGAGAAAACCTAATGATATTAAAGTTGCATCAATAGGCACAAATAAATTCATCTCGGGATAAATAATGTCTTCGTTATTAACCTGAGAGGGATCTATACTTCCTGCCAAAGCCAGATTGGTAGAAGATGACCATGAAGTAAAAAAGTTTACGACAGGCTTAAGCCATTGGGTAAGGGTAATAAGCGATGCAAAGTTTTGCCCCTTCGTTAAAGATATATTTTTTTGCTTCCAGCTGAAAATGGCTGTGTCCTGAGTACTGAAAAT
>NZ_JBBCQL010000024.1:0-30861 GCF_037149975.1 Chryseobacterium sp. VD8
ACTGTATAAAAATCAGTTTTCGAATATCCCTACAAATGCGAGAAGTACCTCTGCGCCTGCAACAATTCCTTTTTTCCCTAACGCAACGGATCTTTATTATTATGTAACAGGGTATGATTCTACTGTATTCAGAATTAACAGCATCAGCAATACAGGGGTTTTAAACTATGATGTACTGGCAAATGCAACGCCTGCTTCTTTTATTAACATTGTTTTTGTCGTAAAATAAGTAAACATCATGAAAAAGAATTTCACAGGGCTGTCTTTGATGAGCCTTATCTTTACCTTGCTTACAAATCTCATGTTTGCACAGACAGACAGTACAGAAGTTGCCAGTATTTATGGATTTTACTCCTATTCCAGTTCATTAATGAATGCTTCATCGGCATCTGAACTTACCATACAGGGAAGCGCCTCTCATACCGCAACAGGAGTACAGCTTACACCGGCAAGTTCCAGCCAGTTCGGAGGATTGTTTATTAACGGCAGAACATTTACTTCGGTGAATGGTTTACATGTAGAATTCGAATACGACATGAAATCCGGCGCTCCGTTCAGCGGAACCTATGGAGACGGGTTATCTTTTTTTCTGTATGACGGATCTGTTACCACTCCAACAATCGGTGCTCCCGGTGCTGGTTTAGGATATGCATATAACAGAGCAAAAAACGATTTTTCTTCATTTAGAAAAACAGGTTTGTCAGGAGCATATCTCGGAATCGCTTTGGATGAATTCGGAAATTTTAAATCTAAACGTTTTCAGGGAGAATCGAGAGTAAACGGTATTGCCGGAGTTACATGGAGCCAGGCAACAAGCCATGTTACTTTGAGGGGAGCAAAAGGAGCTGTCATCAATACCAATGGTTTAGGAGACGGATATACAGGATATCCTGTTTTAGTAACGAGATCCACATTAAGTAACACAGGAACAGTAGGAAGAATACTACAGACAGACAGATCATATGCCACAACCACTAATACCCTGTCTTCTGTATTTGATTTGAGAAACGGAAACGGTGAATTCAGAAAAGTGCTTCTGGATCTGATTCCTCATTTTGTTACGGCAACTACTACAGACGGCTTCGATATTAAAGTCGATATTCAGACCACACAAAACGGAACACCCATTAATATCATTGATTATTTTCATTATAAAACATCAATTCCGTACAGCGAAAATGCGAACCCGGCTGTAACCGACTTTAACAGTTCAGATACTGAGGGCGCGGCTACAAACCAAACTTTAAATGCTACAGTACCTTCATTTTTAAAACTGGGGTTTGCTGCTTCAACAGGAGCTGCTTACCAACAGCATATTATCCGAAATGTAAAACTAACATTACCTTATTCTGCTGTTGCCAATGATGATGTAGCTACCACATGTAAACTCCAGCCGGTTTCAATCCCGGTTTTGGATAATGATATTGCATACAAAGGTCCTATTAGTATTACAACTCCGCCTACAGGAAGTAAAAATAATATTGATATAACGACATTCAGCTTTACAAAAACAGGGGATACCGACCTTACTTTATACCGAAGAAAGGTAACTCCTGAAGGAACATGGAGCTATAATAAAAGTACCGGAATAGTTACATTTACTCCATCAAGCGGATTTACAGGAACAGCAACAATGACATACACGATAAAAGGAAAAACGCTTAAAGATTCTAATGGCAATATTGTGGAGCCTTATGGTGATACCGCCTACAGATCTGTTCCGGCAACTATTACCGTTACATTAAAAACAACGGGATGTGTTTATTCTGTAGTATCGAATAAAATGGTGACACAGGGAGTACAGTAAAAACCTTACCAATTATATAATCCGACAAACCACAGAAAATTTTCTGTGGTTTTATTTTTATCTTTGTTTTACATATTAATTCTAAAAATATTCAGATATGAAATTCGGACAAGTTGAAGATCCTTCAAAGATAGATTTTACGTTACCAAAAGACCATCCAAGAACCAAAGAAATTTTGAGCAGGAATAAAAGCGGACTGGAAAACATTTCCATAGGATGCGCAAAATGGAATAAAACAGACCTTAAAGGATTTTATCCCAAGGGTACAAAAGACGAACTTACGTACTATGCAACTCAGTTTAATTCTATTGAACTGAATGCAACTTTTTACGGTATGCCAACTCCGGAACAAGTGCAGACATGGAAAGAAAAAACTCCGGCTGATTTTAAATTTTTTCCAAAAATCACGAATACGGTGTCTCATTTCAGAAGACTTTTAAATATTGATGATGTGGTAACACAGTTCGCTAAAGCCGTTTTAAATTTTGATGAAAAACTGGGAATGGTTTTCCTTCAGCTTCACGATAATTTTAAACCAAAAGATTATGAAAGACTGGAAAAATTTGTAAAAAACTGGCCAAAAGAAGTTCCACTTGCAATCGAGCTGAGAAATACAGACTGGTTTACGGATGAAGAGATCCTCAATAAAACATGTGACTTATTCGAAGAAAACAATATCACTAATATTATTGTAGATACGGCAGGAAGAAGAGATATGCTTCATATGCGCCTCACTACACCCAATGCATTCATCCGTTATGTAGGAGCTAACGCAGAAAGTGATTATGACAGACTGGACGACTGGATGAGACATCTTACCCAATGGAAAGAGGAAGGTTTGCAGAACCTGTACTTTTTTGTTCATCAGAATATTGAAAAAGCCTCTCCCCTGCTTTCCGCTTATTTCATTAAAAAAGTGAATGAAGAGTGGAAACAAGACATTCACATCCCAAAAATGGCAACCGAAAGTACAGGAACTTTATTTTAAAATTTAACAAATTTTAATTTTATTCACTAATAAGTGGGATAATTGATAATAAAAAGTACACTTTTACTATAAATAATTCACTTTTTTGTCTGTAAAAAAAATTACTCTAAAAGCTTCATTCATATTGTTATAATTAGTAAATTAGAAAGAAGAGATTCTATATTATCAAATCACAATAAAAACCAATAACAGTATGGAAAAGGAAATTTGTACAATAAGTATAACGAGTAACTGGCTCGGAGACGAATATACTTTTTATGAAGACGAAAAAATAAAAAGAACTTATGACAACAACAGCTTAAGTTCCGACGTCACGGAATGGCTTGAACCTAAACAGATCAGTAAGCAGAATAAAGACAAACTGATTAAAAACTGTCCGGAAGAGCACAAAGAAAGAATTATGATTATTTTAGACTATCCCTAAATTTTTTAAAATGCATTAAAAAGTCCCAATCTTTACTAAAGCCTGGGATTTTTTATTTTCTTTTTCGCAGCAAAAGCATGATGTTGAGAAACAAAAGCAGAAAATCTAAGGTGATCCAGATTCCGAGCTTCACATTTTCATGGTTGTACGTATCAATCTGCTTTTTTGCCAGATCCGAAAGTTTTGAACTCTGAATAATATAATTCTGAACTTCAATGATCTGATCTATATTTTTATTCGGAACCGAATTCTGAGAAAAATAAACCAGATTCTTTTTACCCAGATATCCTACCACCCAATATTCATCAGATTTATCCATCTTCAGATATTCTATCCTGTAATACTCCGGGCGGATTTTTCCGAGATGCTTTGTTTCTATTACTTTGCCAGCTTCAGCATCATTTAAGGTGAGTACATAAAAATCCAGTGGCTGCGGAAGTTTGTTGATAACCTGAAGCGCTACCGAATTTTCCACAATGCCTATGGTACTTTTCTTAATAAACCAGTAGGTAAAAATTGAAAATGAAAAAATAATCGTAACGATACGGAATAATTTTGCCCATTCTGCGCCTTTCCCTCTCTTCAGTTTAGAAAGAAGGAGAGAAAAAACAGAAGCCCAGAAGATAACCAGAACAATAAATACCATACTGCAAAGATACTTATTTAAAGACTTTTAAAAGAATACTAATCGACATTCCACTCTTTGTAGAACTGATCGAGAAATTTCAGCATAAAATCGTGTCTTTCGGCAGCAATTTCTTTTCCTTTTTCCGTATTCATAAGATCTTTCAGCAGCAAAAGTTTTTCGTAGAAATGGTTGATGGTTGTTCCGTTGGATTTTTTATACTCTTCCTTAGACATATTGAGTTTAGGCTCTACATGAGGATCATACATCGGATTATTTTTAAAGCCTCCGAAATTGAATGTTCTTCCTATACCGATGGCTCCTATAGCATCAATTCTGTCCGCATCCTGCACAATTTTCAGTTCAACAGGAAGGTTTTTGGGAACTTCTCCTCTGTTCTTAAAGGAAATGTTTTTAATAATGAATAAAACCTGCTCAATTAATTCTTCTCCGGCGTTCTGGCTTTCGAGAAATTCACGGGAAACTTTCAAAGCAAGCGTTTCATCGCCGTTATGAAATTTGGGATCGGCTATATCATGAAGCAAAGCTGCCAGCTCTACCACTTCCTGATTACAATTTTCTGTTTCAGCAATTTTTTTGGATAATTTCCATACTCTTTCGATATGAAACCAGTCGTGTCCCGCTTCTGCCCCTTCCAGTTTTTCTTTTACAAATTCTACCGTGTTTTCAATCAGATTCTTCATTATATCAATCATTTTAAATATTTGGAGACCAACACGTCAGAAAGAAAAATGATTCGCTACGGAATTTCATTTAAAATAATATTCCAAAGTTTCTTATTATAGCTTCTGAAAAAATTGATGTGTCCTATTTCACCTTTTTCCGATTCAGAAGTTTTCACAAGTCTGTATGTAGGCCGGAGATTAGGATAGGTATCATTCATCAGACTTTTTACGCCTTTTTCTGTGAGCCAGGCATCATCTTCAGCACGAATAACAAATACCTTTTGTCTTAAACTTTTAGAATAATCATCAATTTTTTCCAGTAAACCGTTGGTCGATTTTCTGTTTAAAATTAAGGTTCTCCAGTCATATGCGCAATTTTTCGGGAGACTTTCTCCGAGTCCGAACCAATTTCCGGGGAAGTAGCCTAATAATGCGGTAGTTAGAGGCTGGGCAATTCCAAAACCAAGATAAGCTTCTATTTTTGTTTTGAATTTTAAATGTCCCACAAAAGCATTTTGGGTTCCCACGAAGAAAAATTCTTCAAAAATATCAGCATCTTTATTCATTCCTAAAATTAAAGCACCTACAGAATGTCCCAGACAATACTTCTTATAATCATTAAAATTTTTCTGAATATAATCTGTAACTGCTTTAAAATCTTCCGAACCCCAGATTCTCATGGAAGCATGAAATCCTCTCATATTTTCAGGTTTTGAAAGCCCGATTCCACGATAATCGTAAGTGATGACCGTAAATCCGTTTTCGGAAAAAAATTTGGCAAAAGAAAAATAAATCTGTTGTTTTACTCCGGTTGCAGAGTTGATAAGCAATAGTTTATGATTGCTTTTTTCAGGCAAAAACAGATGGGCAGCTATTGAAACATTATCAGATGTAGTAAATGTAAGCTCTTTCATGGTAAAAGAAAAAATCCACTATAAAAGTGGAAATTTTACTTTATATTTTATGTTAAGTTTAAAACTTTCGATATGTAGCAAATAGCTTATGAAATAAAATCTGAAAGTCTGGGAAGACAACATTGAGAGCCTTTTGATTCAGAAACTCTTGCCGAAACTTCATTCCCGAATTTCACACACTCCTCTATCGAATTTTTATGACACAAAGCAATAGAAAATCCTACCGTAAAAGCATCTCCCATTCCCATTTTATAAGCAGTTTTATCCTTGTCGTTTCTGCAGTATTTCATTTCTGTACCGTCAAAATAAATGGTAGAATTAATATCGTCTCGTACAAAAACTTTATTAAAATATTTTTTAAGAATTTCTTCTCTCTGCTCTTCTCCGAAAACGATATGCAGTTCATTGCTTTTTACCACAAGAAAATCTACATTATTTAGAATTTCATCGCTCAGACGCTGTGCAGGCGAAGCATACATACCTACTTTTTTACCATATTTCTTGGCTTTTTTTACGGTATACTCAATCACTTTCATAGAAACTTCAAGCTGAAGAAGAACCAGATCTGCCGTATGAAAATATTTATCTGCCGCTTCCACATGTTCTACACTAAGATAGTTATTGGCTGCAGGAACCACAACAATTGCCGCGTTTCCGTCTGAGGTAGTTACATAAGCTGTACCGGTTGACTCACGATCTGTTTCGAAGACAAAGCCTACATTCACATTTTCGTTCACCATATTTCTCATGATCTGCTGACCAAGAGGATCCATCCCAACACAGCCTACAAAGTAGACGCTTGCTCCCAAACGTGCTGCACCAACTGCCTGATTGGCTCCTTTTCCACCAAAGTAACTTTCGGATTTTCGGGCAATAACCGTTTCGTTCTCACAGGGAACTTTTTCGGTTTCTAAAACAAGATCTATCGAAGAGCTTCCTACAACGATAATTCTTGGCTGTTCTGAGGAAAAATTCATTAGTGTTTCTTAATGGTTTAACATTTCGTGATTCGTACAAATTTATGATATGAAATTAGAATTTCAAAAAAAATTAATGACTATTAACTAATTTCAATAAATTCTGTGATGATTTTTACAGGATTGTTATTTTTATCGCAGGCGATGTAACTTGCATAAAAACCTTCACCATATCCTGTTTCAAAAGCAAAAATAGTTCCCGGATGGTTTTCAGACGGCTTTAAAAAAGCAAACTGATCGATTGCTCCTTTTTCATCAAAGAAATATTCATGAAAAAATTCTTCATAAATCCCCATAAAATCGACTCCTTTACTGTGATACAGTCTTTGTTCGAGCTCGTTAAGATTATTCTGTGTATCCACATCCATAAAGCAGCCCATCCCGCTTTCTACAGGATATCCGAAAACTTCTCCTTCCTCAAGATCTTTAATATTCTGTCCTTCTGTCGTTGCAAGTTTCCAGTCTGTAATTTCTGACTGGCTAAAAATAATTTCGGCATACGCCACACAATTGCTTTCCCTTTCTTTATGCAGTAAAACCGAAAAATCTCCCTTCGGAAATGTTATGGAGAAAGGTTTCATGTCATTTGTAATCAGAGGATCACAGGCAACAAGTTTTCCGCTGGAAAGATAAATTTTCCCAACTTCGAAGCTTTCCAGCAAGGGACTTTCTACGAAGTTTTTGGAGAATAGTTTTTTGATGTTTTCTATGTGTGTCATATCATATTTAGGCTAAGATTAAGGTTAAGGCTAAGTTTAAGACTCAGCTTTAACCTAAACCTTATTATTATAAACTTTTCAATTTCTCTTCCAAAATTGCAATTTTGTCAAGAGCGTCTTTTTGCTTTTTCCGTTCCGTCTCAACAACTTCAGGTTTTGCGTTGGCAACAAATTTTTCGTTGGAAAGTTTTTTATCTACAGAGATCAAAAATCCTTTCAGATACTTTAATTCTTCTTCTGTTTTCGTTTTCTCTTCTCCCAAATCTAAGTTTTCACTTAATGGAATTGAAATTTCTGTTGCACCTACCAAAAATGTAAAGCTCGGCTTATCCGTTTTTGTTCCGAAATGAATTTCTGAAACATTAGCTAATTTCTTAATCACTGATTCGTTAGGAAATTCTGAAGCATTGGTATAAATTTCGGCAGCTTCTCTTGGAGAAATTCCTTTGGTTTGACGGTAATTTCTAACGCCGGAGATAATTTCTGAAGCAGTTTCGAAGTTTTTAATAATATCTTCATTAAAACTTTCTGCCTTTTTCTGCTGTGCAATAATTAAGGCATCCTCAACGTTTCGTTGCGAAATTGTTTGCCATAATTCTTCTGTCAGGAAAGGCATGAACGGGTGAAGTAATTTTATTAACTCCTCAAAAAGAGCAACGGTCTTATTGTAAACTTCCTTAGAAATTCCTTCTCCATAATTTGGCTTAATTGCTTCTAAATACCAAGAACAGAAATCATCCCAAATTAATTTATAAATCAAATGCAAAGCATCAGAAATTCTGAACTTTTCAAACTGATCGTTGATCTCAGCAATTGTTTTATTTAATTTATTTTCAAACCATTCAATTGCCTGAAGTTCTGTTGAATTGGCAGGCTTATCTTCATGGTTCCACATATTGATCAATCGAAAAGCACTCCAGATCTTTGACATGAAATTTCTTCCCTGAAGCATCAAATCTTTATCAAAAAGAAGGTCGTTTCCGGCTGCAGAGCTTAATAAAATTCCTACACGAACTCCATCTGCTCCATACTTATCCATTAATTCTAACGGATCCGGCGAATTTCCTAAAGATTTAGACATCTTTCTTCGCTGCTTATCTCTTACAATCCCTGTGAAATAAACATTTTTAAAAGGAACTTGTTTTCTGTACTCCAGTCCTGCCATAATCATTCTTGCTACCCAGAAGAAAATAATATCCGGACCTGTTACCAAATCTGAAGTCGGGTAATAATAATTGATGTCTTTATTTTCAGGATCAAGCAACCCATCGAAAACCGACATTGGCCACAACCATGAAGAGAACCATGTATCAAGAGCGTCTTCGTCTTGTTTTAAATTTTGAGTTTCGAGTTCAGGGTTTTGAGTTTTCTCTTTGGCTAATGCCAAAGCTTCTTCGATAGTTTCTGCAACAACGAAATCGTTTTCTCCGTCACCGTAATAAAAGGCAGGAATTTGCTGTCCCCACCAAAGCTGTCGGGAGATATTCCAGTCGCGGATGTTTTCCATCCAGTGTTTGTAGGTATTTTTAAACTTTTCAGGATAAAATTTAACCTCATCATCCATTACAACATCCAAAGCAGGTTTTGCAATTTCAGACATTTTCAGGAACCATTGTACAGAAACTTTAGGTTCAATTACCGCACCTGTTCTTTCTGAAGTTCCTACTTTATTTACATAATCTTCTGCTTTCAGCAAAAGATCTTTTTCTTCCAGTTCTTTGGCAATCTGCTTTCTTACGTCGAATCTGTTTTTTCCGGCGTAATGCAACCCGTGATCGTTCAGATTTCCGTCATCATCCAAAGCATCAATCATCTGAAGATTATGTTTTTGTCCGATTTCGTAATCATTGATGTCGTGAGCAGGCGTAATTTTCAAAGCACCTGTTCCGAATTCAATATCCACATATTCGTCCTCAATGATCGGAATTACTCTGTTAACGATTGGTACGATTACTTTTTTACCTTTTAAATGAGCGTATCTCTCATCATTAGGATTGATACACACTGCAGTATCCCCGAAAATAGTTTCCGGACGCGTTGTCGCTACTGACAGGAATTCTTCTGACCCTTCAATGACATATTTCAGGAAATATAATTTTCCGTTCTGCTCCTTAAAGATTACTTCTTCGTCGGAAATATTAGTTTTTGCTTCGGGATCCCAGTTTACCATTCTGTACCCACGGTAAATCAATCCTTTATTATAAAGATCAACAAAAGATTTAATTACCTGTTGAGAAAGTTTCGGTTCCATGGTGAAGCGGGTTCTGTCCCAATCACATGAACATCCTAATTTTTTAAGCTGCTCAAGAATTGTTCCTCCGTATTTATCAGTCCATTCCCAAGCGTGCTTTAAAAACTCCTCTCTTGTAATATCAGATTTATTGACTCCTTCAGACTTCAGTTTAGCAACCACTTTCGCTTCCGTAGCAATAGAAGCGTGATCTGTTCCCGGAACCCAGCAAGCATTAAAGCCCTGCATTCTTGCACGACGGACCAGAACATCCTGAATGGTATTGTTAAGCATATGCCCCATGTGCAAAATCCCCGTAACGTTTGGCGGAGGAATTACAACAGTGTAAGGCGGCTTGTCATTGGGTTCTGAATGGAAGTATTTATTTTCCAACCAGTAATTGTACCACTTTTGTTCTGTTTCCTGTGGATTGTACTTTTCTGAAATCTGCATAAATTCTTTTACTTTAATTTACAATTTGCAAAAATAGTCTAAAGAAAAATATTTTAAGTATGAATTAAAATAATTTTTAACTTTGTTTCTCAAAATTTATCTAACAACATATTTAATATTCAAGAATATGAAAAAATTAATCGCAGGAATTGCATTATTCGGAACCTTCGCTCTTGCATCTGCACAAACGATTACGTTTGACAAAACTACTTTCGACTACGGAAATGTAAAACCAGGTTCAGACGGCATCAGGTTTTTCACGGTAACCAATACGGGAGACAAGCCTCTTATCTTATCGAATGTAAAAGCATCTTGCGGATGTACAACGCCTGAATTCAGCCAGGATCCGATTCTGCCGGGAAAATCAGCTAAAATAAAGGTAGGATACAATACCGGAATTAACGGTGGTTTCAACAAAATGATTGAAGTATTTTCTAACGATCCCGTAAACAGCAGAAGTGTAATCTACATTAAAGGAAACGTAGATCCTAATGCTCCGGATCCAAAACCATTGACTCCTGAGGAATTGAAGGCTAAAGCTAAAGAAGAGAAAGCTGCGGCTAAAGCTGCAAAGAAGGAAGCAAAAAAAGCGGCTAAAGCTGCTGCTAAAACTGCTGCATAATGGTAAAATCTTTACTAAAATAAATGAAACCGTCTCATGGAGGCGGTTTTTTTATTACATTTATATTAGGTTAGTTGATGGTAAGCGATTTTAACTATGGATTGTGACCAAAATTAATCTTTAATCTTTTAATAATTTAAAATAAACATGGACACTAACTTTTCAGACAATTTTTTGGTAAAAGGAAAATTTTCCATTAAAAAAGCTTCAACGGAGTACAAAGGAAAACTTACCAAAGAAGAAGGGGAACAATTATTATTTAACGAAAAAGAAAAGCTTCGTGAGCTTCAGGAGAAATTGTATTCCGATGGAAGCCAGTCTCTCTTAGTGGTACTTCAGGCGATGGATGCCGCGGGAAAAGACAGCATGATTGAGCATGTTTTCGGGGGAGTAAATCCGCAAGGCTGCAATGTGACGAGCTTTAAAACTCCTACTTCGAAAGAATATGCCCATGATTTTTTGTGGAGACATTATTTAGCATTGCCTCAAAAAGGCATGATCGGAATTTTTAACCGTTCTCATTACGAAAGTGTATTGGTCTGCAAAGTTCATCCTGAATATAATTTAAGCGAAAAAACATGGAAATCTGTTAAAGATTTTGATGATAAATTCTGGGAAAACCGCTATGAAAGCATCAGAAATTTTGAAAAACATCTTGCTCAAAACGGAACGACCGTTATAAAAATATTCCTGAATGTTTCTAAGGACGAGCAAAAGAAAAGACTTCTGGACAGAATTAACGAACAGGAGAAAAACTGGAAATTTTCTGCCGCGGATCTTCCGGAGAGAGCTTTATTCGAAAAATATATGGAATGCTACGAAACGGCAATCAATGAGACTTCAAAAGATTACGCGCCTTGGTATGTTCTTCCTGCTGACAATAAATGGTTTGCAAGAGTTGCCGCGATACAGATTATTATTGATGCTTTGGAAAAAATGAATCTGCAGTATCCTAAATTATCAGAAGAGGATCGTAAAGATTTAGAAGAAGCAAAAAAACAACTGGAAAGCGAGAAATAAATTGGAGGGAAGATGGGAGCCTGAAGATGGAGGTTTAAATGATTGCGTTAAAGACTTCCTTCTTCCAGCCTCTAACTTCCAACTCTTAAAAAACCACGAGAAAATCTATAAGCCGGATTTTGTTCTTCCGAAGAAGCGCCTGTTATTTATCTGCATCTTACATTGCTGCAAAACTTTAGCTGATTACCCCTCGGCTTTCAGAGCGAGCAACTCCTATTTTCATTGCTGAAAAGAACCGATATACTTATCATTGCACCACAAAGAGTTTACCTGATTTCACTACAGCCGAACTGTACATCCTTTCTGTTGCACTTGTCCTACCCTCGCGGGTGACGGAGGTTATCCGCTTTGCTGCTCTACGGTGTCCGGACTTTCCTACCTCCCTTGAAACGGGAAATCAACAAGCCGATTTTCTCGTGGCTGCAAAGATAGCAAAATGTGAATTAAATCCACATTTTGTGGATTGTGAATTGTCAATTAAATTCATTCTCAATTTATAAAGCACTAAAATCAATTTAATGAAAATAAAAAATTCACCATTCAATTACGAAGTAAAATTGACAATTGACTAATAATTATTATCTTCGTGCTACAAAAACTAAACATCCCAATTGGCTTCAAAGGAAAAAGAATTTGCGCAGCTTATTAAGGATAATCAGGGTCTGATTATTAAGGTTTCGCGTCTTTACACCAATTCTTTGGAGGACGAGGAAGATCTTTTTCAGGAAATTGTGTTACAATTGTGGAGAAGTTATGACTCATTTAAAGGAAATTCCAAAATTTCTACGTGGATGTACCGTGTTGCTTTAAATACCGCTATCACCCTTTTCAGAAAAAAAAGCAAAAGCCTACAGACTAATGAATTAGACATCAACCATGCAGATTTTGTGGAAGATGATGACGAAAAACAGCAACAGGTATCACTTTTGTATACAGTAATCAAAACCCTTCCCAATGTGGAAAGAGCAATCGTGATGATGTATCTGGATGATTTGCCTTATAAGGATATTGCAGAAAACCTCGGGATAACCGAAGTAAATGCGCGTGTGAAAATGAACAGATTAAAGAAAACCCTTAAAGAACAGATGGAAAAATATGCCTGAATTTGATTTAGACAGCTTTAAGAAAACATGGCAGGAACAGCCTGTTCAGGAAAAATACAACAACAATGAGATTCTTCAGATGCTCAACAAAAAATCACGAAATTATGTGAAGTATATTTTCTGGATCAGTGTTTTCGAGTTTTTATTTTTTACATTAATAGGATTATTCTACATCATTCAGGGAAAGGAATCCAACTCTTTCATTAATATTCTTACAAAGCTGGGCGTACAGAAAACTTCGGAATTAGAAAATACGTTCGACAATATTTATCTTGTATTAAAAGTTTTAAGTTTAGCCATCACAGCTTATTTTGTCCTTAAATTTTATCAGAATTACAAGGTTATAAAAATTGAGGAAAATCTTAAAAAGTTTATTCTTAAGATCATTAAATTTAAGAAGACAGTTAATGCCTTTATTTTAATTAATATCGCATTATTAATCACTTTTACCTCTATTTTCACAATCTTTGTTTTTTATATCTTAAATACTCAGAATGTAGAAATTACCAATTCTACGCTAATAGGATTTGTAGCAGGTATTATCATAAGTACTGTTTTTACAGTAATAATGGTATGGCTGTATTACAGAATTGTTTATGGAATTATCATTAAAAAACTGGATAAGAATTTAACTCAGTTAAAAGAAATCGATTCGCAGGAAATTTAAACTGAAAACAGCAGGAATTTAAGATATTATTGTTAATTTTATTTAACCAAATCTTTTATTCTATGCAAATATCCTATGTTCATGGCGCTTCCGAAATTTCTTTATTGGGTGAAACCATCGGAAATAACCTGAAACACACGGTTGAAAAATTTCCCAATCACGAAGCATTAATCTGTGTACATCAAAATTACCGCGCTACCTATCAGGAATTTTACAATCAGACAACAGCGGTTGCAAAAGCACTGATTTTTCTGGGAGCAAAATCCGGAGACCGCATCGGAATCTGGTCTACTAACCGTTACGAATGGGTTCTTTTACAATATGCAACCGCAAGAATCGGGGTTATTTTGGTAAACATAAATCCCGCTTACAGAACCAGTGAACTGATCTTTGTGATCAATCAGTCAGAAATGTCCCATATTTTTTCGTCTCTGGCTTTCAAATCCAGCGATTATAAACAGATGATTGCGGATGCAAGAGAATTCTGCTCGACTTTAAAATCTGAAATTTTCTTTGATGACAACTGGGAAGAATTTTTAAATAACGGACAGCATATTTCTGATGATACGCTCCATAGTTTTGAGGAGCATGTTCAGTTTGATGATCCTGTGAATATTCAATATACTTCAGGAACAACGGGTTTTCCGAAAGGAGTTACACTTTCTCATCATAATATTTTAAACAACGGATATTTTATCGGAATTCGGTTAAAATATACTGAAAAAGACAGGGTCTGTATTCCTGTTCCTTTTTATCACTGTTTCGGAATGGTAATCGGAAACATCTGCTGTACTTCTCACGGAGCCTGTATGGTAATTCCGAATGACAGTTTTGATCCTGAAATCACTTTGAAAGTTGTTTCTGACGAAAAATGCACCTCGCTTTACGGAGTTCCGACCATGTTTATTGCAGAATTAGCCGTAAAAAATTTCGAAACCTTTGATTTTTCAAGTTTAAGAACAGGCGTAATGGCAGGCTCAGTCTGCCCTCCGGAAATTATGAAAAAGGTGGAAAGTCTCATGAATATTAAAGAAATGAGCATCTGCTACGGAATGACAGAAACCTCCCCTGTTTCTACGCAAACTCTTATCGGAACCCCATTTGAAAAGCAGGTGAATACGGTAGGAACGGTTCAGGATCATCTGGAAATAAAAATCATTGATGAAAACGGAAAAATCGTTGCGCGCGGCGAACATGGGGAACTGTGTACAAGAGGATATTCTGTAATGCTGAAATACTGGAACGATCCCGAAAACACCAGAAAAGTTCTTGATGAAGGAAGATGGATGCATACCGGAGATATGGCGGTTATGGATGAAGAAGGCTACATTACCATTTCCGGAAGGATAAAAGACCTGATTATCCGTGGTGGTGAAAATATTTCTCCGAAAGAAATTGAAGACTTTTTGTACACGTATCCGAATATTCTTGATGTTCAGATTATTGGAGTTCCTAGCGAGAAATTCGGAGAAGAAGTAATGGCATGGGTGAAAGTGAGAAAAGGTTTTCAGGTAACGGAAGAAGAACTTTTAAACTATTGCAAAGGCAGAATTGCCCATTATAAAGTTCCAAAATACTGGAAGTTTGTGGATGAATTCCCGATGACGATTTCCGGAAAAGTACGAAAGGTTGAAATGCGGGAAGTTTCTGTAAAGGAGTTGGGATTAGATAAGGCAAAGATTTAAAGATCTTGTTATTTGTAGCGAAGAATCCTCTTTACAAATGGAGATTCGTTCAACTTCGTTCGAATCTTTTCAGGCTGCTTCAGAATGAGATACAACTTTATGGAAAAAACAATAAAAAAGCAGTTCGATTTGAACTGCTTTTCTATTTTATAATTCTTTTCTTAATCTCGCTACCGGAATATTAAGCTGTTCACGGTATTTTGCGATCGTTCTTCTGGCGATATTGTAGCCCTGCTCTTTCAGAATAACCACTAAAGCATCATCCGTTAATGGTTTTCTTTTATTTTCTTTGCTGATCACTTCCTGAAGATGCATTTTGATTTCTTTTGTAGAAACTTCCTCTCCGTCATCGTTCGTTAAACTATCCGAGAACAGATCTTTAAGGTAAATAATTCCGTTCGGAGTATCGGCATATTTGCTTTTTACCACTCTTGAAATCGTTGAAATATCGAAGCCTGTAATATCGGCAATATCTTTAAGAATCATCGGTCTCAAAGATTTTTCGTCTCCGGTAAGGAAATAGTCTTTCTGAAATTTTACAATGGCTGTAATGGTTTGCAATAATGTATTCTGGCGCTGATTAATGGCATCAATATACCATTTTGCCGCATCTAATTTCTGCTTGATGAACAAAGCCGCCTGTTTGTGTTCTGCAGAATTTTTATCGTGAGAATAAGTAGATAAAATATCTTTGTATTCTTCAGAAACTCTCAGCGTAGGTGCATTTTTACTGTTCAGCATCGGAATAACCTGTCCGTCTTTCACCTGAATTACAAAATCCGGAATAATTTCCTGATTAATGGTAATGGTTTGTGTATCAAAGTTTCCTCCCACTTTCGGAGATAATTTTGAAATTTCATCCAGAGCGTCTCTCAGATCTTCCTCCTCGATATCATACTTCTGAATGATCTTGTTATAATGTTTGTTGGTAAGTGCATCAAACTGATGTCTCAGAATACTGGCAGCCAGAGAAACCGCTTTATCTGAGCTTACTTTTTTCTCAATCTGCAGCAAAAGACATTCCTGAAGACCTCTTGCTCCCACACCGGGCGGATCAAGCTTCTGTACATAGTTTTCCAGAATATCTTCTACATTTTCTCTCGTTGTATAAATTCCCTGAGAAAACGCAAGGTCATCAACAATAGATTTTATTTCTCTTCTTAAATATCCGTCTGTATCGAGATTTCCGATAAGATATTCCGCAATCTTCAGATCTTCTTTGTTAATATTGGCAAGATTAATCTGTTCCATGAGATAATCATACAAAGACTGCCCTTCTGTCAGAAGACTTTCGTTATCAAATTCCTCATCGTCTGAGGAATAGTTGCTGGATGCTGTTTTATAACTTGGTTCGTCGTCGTAAAGATATTGGTCTACATCAAAATCCGTTTCAATACTTTCCGTTCCTTCTGTTTCATACGTATCTTCGAGAGAAGAATAATCATCTTCCTTAGATTCTTCTTTTGCGATCTCCAATGCCGGATTTTCTTCTAACTCCCTCTCAAGTTCCTCTTCAAACTCCAGTGTGTGAAGCTGGATCAACTTCATTAACTGGATTTGCTGGGGAGCCAGCTTTTGTCCTAATTTGAGTTGTAAGTGTTGTTTTAGCATATTACTAGTTGGTGTTTTAACATAACATATTTTACGAATTTAATACTTTTTTTTGACAAAATTAAATTTTAGCACGATTTTTGTATTCAATTACATATAATAAGCTATTTAAAATAAACGAAAAAAGCCCTGAACAATGATTTTCAGGGCTTTTTTGTTCTTATATATCCAGATTTTCCGGATCTCTTCTGTTATTCCAAAACGCCAGAATTTCAATAACATCTTTATTAACCCGATAATAAAGGGAAAAATTTTTATCAATCAAAACATATTTAACATCACAATTTCAGAGGGAGAACCTATATTCGGATTTTCGGAAATAAGTTTTTCCTTTTTCTCAACTTCTTTTCTTAGCTTTTTTGAATATGTTTGGGAAGAATTATGAACAATCCAATATTTTAACGTGTCAGCAAAAGATAACAATGCCTGACGAGTCCATTTTATCTGAAACATTGATCCAAAATTTCTTTAGCATCTTCTTTACTAACAAAATCTCCTTTATCAGCCTCATCTATACCCTTTAGCAATTGTTTATTCTGCCACTCTGTAAGATTTTCTTCTTTATTTATTTCAAAATTAATTTTAAGCTCTTTCAGAAGAGCTTTCAGAAGATTGATCTGATTTTCGTTTTCTGTATGTATGGTAATTGTACTCATCATCATTATTTTAAGTAAAGTTAATAAAAAATCCTTCCGATGTTCTCAGAAGGATTTCTATATGTTTTATTAAAAAATTAGAACTCAGCATTTTTAGGTGTTCTTGGAAAAGGAATTACATCTCTGATGTTCGTCATTCCTGTTACGAAAAGAACCAGTCTTTCCAATCCGAGACCAAATCCTGCGTGCGGAACAGAACCGAATTTTCTTGTATCTAAGTACCACCATAATTCGTGTTCATCAACGTGCATTTCTGCCATTTTCTGCTTAAGAACATCCAGTCTGGCTTCTCTTTCAGAACCACCTATGATTTCTCCGATTCCCGGGAAAAGAACGTCCATCGCAGCAACTGTTTTTCCGTCTTCATTCAGCTTCATGTAGAATGCTTTGATCTCTTTTGGATAATCAAACAGAACTACCGGACTTTCGAAATGTTTTTCAACCAGATATCTTTCGTGCTCAGATTGAAGATCGGTTCCCCAGTTTTCAACCGGATACTGGAATTTTCCTTTCTTATTTTCTTTTGAGTTCATTAAGATCTCGATAGCTTCTGTATAAGAAACTCTCTTGAAACGTTTCGCAATTACATTTTCAAGCTTTTCGATAAGACCTTCTTTTGCTCTGTCTTTTTCAGCCTTGGATTTTTGCTCTTCTTCAAAACGTTTGTCTAAGAACTCAAGATCGTCTTTGCAGTGATCCAGTACATATTTAATTACATATTTTAAGAAATCTTCTGCAAGATCAATGTTATCCTCAAGGTTGTTAAAAGCCACTTCCGGCTCAATCATCCAGAATTCTGCAAGGTGTCGTGTTGTGTTTGAATTTTCTGCACGAAAAGTAGGTCCGAAAGTATAAATTCTTCCCAATCCCATCGCCGCAGTCTCTCCTTCAAGCTGTCCGGAAACCGTTAAATTTGTTTTTCTTCCGAAGAAATCCTGAGCAAAATCGATGTCTCCCTGCTCATCTCTTGGAATATTATTTAAATCAAAGTTCGTTACCCCAAACATTTCGCCCGCTCCTTCCGCATCGGCTCCCGTAATGACCGGTGTGTTGATGTAGAAAAACTGATTCTGGTTAAAGAAAGAATGTACCGCAAAACTCACCGCATGACGCACTCTGAAAACTGCTCCGAACAAATTGGTTCTGAATCTCAAATGCGCCTGATCTCTCAAAGTTTCCAATGAGTGTTTTTTAGGCTGAAGAATCGTTTTGTCTCTTTCTTCCGTGAAGTTATCTCCTAAAATGGTAATTTTTTTAGCTAAAATCTCAACAGCCTGTCCTGCTCCCTGACTTTCCACCACTTCTCCTACAATTTTAAGGGAAGAAGCTGTACTGATTTTGCTGATAATCTCTTCGTCGAAATTTTCAAAATCAACAACAATCTGCAAATTATTAATCGTAGAACCATCATTAAGCGCAATGAAGCGATTTGCACGGAACGTTCTTACCCAACCGTAAACCGTAATGTCATGATGTAATACTTTCTTGTAATCCTGTAGGATTTCCTTAATTGTCTGCTTTTTCATTTGTTGATTAAAATTTTTCTGTAAAAATTAATGTCTGCAAAGTTACAAAAAAACAGCGCAATTTGAGGATTACACTGTTTTAATTCAATTCATTTATCAATTAATTACTCAAAAAAATATGCTTTAAATAAGAATCAATTAAAGAAAATCGTTTTTTTCCTCTGCTTTCCTTTCCTAATTTTCCATGCATGATAAGAACTCGGAACATCATATTGCCATTTGGGAAGAATCAAAATAATTAAAATTACGTCAATATGCGAAACAAATCCTAAAATAACGGTAAGATAAAAAGTCCATCCTGCCTGTTGAAATCCAATTAAATAGGTAAAAGCGATCAGCAAACTCAGTCCCCACATTTTCGATAAAAAAGCGTGAGTACAGGTCTCTTTCCCGAATTTTAGCCAGCTTATTACATAACAAAGTGCTTCCATTACGAAAATTAGCGCAACTCCTTTCCATTCGTTTTTTATTAATTCAGCATTTAAAAAATAAGAAGCAAATCCAAGAGATAGCCAGAATATCAAATCGGTCTGACTGTCTAATCTTCTAAGTTTTTCGGAAGAGACACCGACTTTTCGTGCGATGATTCCGTCGAAAATATCTGTTAATAAACCGAAATACATTAAGCTTAAAATTAAAAACCGGGATTCTTCTCCTTTAAAATAAGCTAATAAAAGGATGATTGGAGCCAAACAAAATCTTGTGGCGATTAATAGATAGGGTATTGTTTTCATTTCAATTGTTTTTTTAAGATTTAAAAGACTAAATTAAATCCCAAAGAAAATCTGAAACCTGAAGTAGAAAAGTACTTATAAGGTTCGTATTCAATATTATAACCCGCTTCAGCAGAAATAAAATGGTAAAAAACTATTCCAAATTTTGGTGATACCGCATATGGAGTAATTCCAGCGCCGGTATATAAATTGGTAATCATATTTTTTTCTTTGAAATCTGCAACTTTATAAAAATAATCCAGTTCCGGAATGATAATAATTTTTCTTTCCGGTGTATCCCACCAATTGAAATGCCCTCTTAAACTCACATAATTATTTTCATTAAGAGGAATTTTCGGACCGAAAGAAAGAAAAGATTTATTATTCATGATGGTTAATTCGAGACGAGTGCAAATAATTGATCCTATAATTGCCCAGTCTTTTTTGTTGCCGATTTGTGCGTTTACAAAACTGCAAAAAGACAGCGCAATGATTAATAACAAATTTTTCATGATTGCTTATTTTAAAAATTACACCTCAAAGCTATACTTGAAAAGCTGTTTCATAAATGCGAAAAAAAATTAAAATAAATCTCTACATTTGTGAAAATCGCAAAAACCATGTATCAGGAACGTTTGCTTAAAGAAATCCGAAAAAAGATTGGCGAAAAATCTCTGAATGACGAAATTGCCAACATTCTCAATATCAGCTACGATGCGGCACACCGAAGAACTTCCCTGAAAGCAAAATTCAGTTTAGAGGAAGCTTTGGAACTGGCAAAATATTTTCAGATTTCTCTGGATCAGTTTCAGACTTCTGACCGGCAGATTATCATAAGAAAAACAAGTGTTGTTACGGAAACAGAAGATTTAAAATCATTTTTCCAGAACAATCTAAATGTGTTTGAAAATCTTCCTCTTTCAAAAGGAATGACGATCTATTATTCGGCGAAAGATATTCCGTTTTTCTACACGCTTTCAGATTCTATGCTTTCCCGTTTTAAAGTATATGTATGGATGAATCTGCTTAATTCCAAACAGGTTTTCATTCCTTTTCTGCAGTTTTCGCCTCCCGATTTTAAACTCGATACGAAAGAACTCAGGAAGAAATATGAGGAACAGAATGTTATTGAGTTATGGAATAACAGTACCATTTCGAGCATCCTACAGCAAATTTTGTTTTATTCTGAAACCGGGCACCTGAAACAGAGTGAGGCTCTGATTATTTTAAATGAATTAACGGAACTTATACAGTATATTGAGGAAAAAACAGAAAACAATCCTAAATTTCAGTTGTATGAAAATGAACTGATGCATCTTTCCAATGACATCTTTTTTCATCATCCTCAACAGTCACTCTTTGCCATTCCGACCAATATGTTTGGCTATATTCTGATTAACGATGAAAAGACGTGTACCGAAACACTGAATTATTTTGAACATCAGATAAAAAATTCAAAATCGATGAATACTTCGGGAAACCGGGACCGAAAAATATTTTTTAACCGAATGTATACTCAGATTGAGGATTTGAAAAAGAAACTGGATACTAAAATGTAAGCAGCAAAATTATTTGTAAAATTATTCGTCTTTCTTGGAAGGAACCAAGAAAACATCAATAAGACCTTCGGGAAGATGCATTTTGATGAATCTTTCATCTCTGTTCACTTCTAAGATCCAGTCTTTAATGATAGGGATTACCACTTCTTTTCCGTCGAGATTGGTAATAAAGTAAACCTGCGCTGTCTGATCGTTTACAGAACGGATCACTCCACAGTCGTTATCATTTTCATCATGGATATTGTATCCGATGATTTCATGGTAATAAAATTGCTTTCCGGTAAGTTTTGGTAAACTTGAGAGAGGAAGATAGACGTTTTTCCCCAATGACTGATCCACTAAAGCTTCCGAGGAATTTTTAAAGGCAATATTAAGAGCGTCCAATTTACTCCATGATGATTTTTCAATAAAAAAAGGAACCAATAATCCGTTGATTTCAACGAATATTGATTCCAGTTTATTGTAAAGCTCGGGCTGATCGGTATCCAGTTTAAGGATAACGTTTCCCGCAAGTCCGTGTCTGCGCGTGATTTTTCCTAATAAATAGCAATCTTCTTTACGCATACCGGATTTTTCTTAAGCTTCAGTATTTTCTTCTGTAGATTCAGCAGCAGCTTCTCCTTCTGTAGTTTCTTCAGCAGGTGCATTTGCAGCTTCTTCAGCAGCTTTAGCGTCCGCTTCAGCCTGTGCAGCAGCAGCCAATCTAGCTTCATTTACTTTTACTTCAGCTTCTAAAGCAGCTTTCTTAGCATCAGATTTAGCAGTAGCCAAACCGTCTACTTTACCTTGTACTTTAGCTTCTTTAGCTTCTACCCAAGCATTGAATCTTTTTTCAGCTTCAGCCTCATCAAAAGCTCCTTTAGCAACACCACCTTGTAAGTGTTTTTTGTAAAGTGCTCCTTTGTAAGAAAGAATAGCTCTTGCAGTATCAGTTGGCTGAGCACCGTTGTTTAACCACTTTACAGCAGAATCAACGTTCAAATCGATAGTTGCAGGGTTTGTAATTGGGTTGTATGTTCCTAGTTTCTCGATGAATTTACCATCTCTTCTTGCTCTAGAATCTGCAACCACGATGTGGAAAAAAGGTCTTCCTTTAGATCCGTGTCTTTGTAATCTGATTTTTACTGACATAATGTTTGAATTTTACGGGAACTCGTCCCAGTTAAATATTTAAGAGTGCAAAGATAATAAAAAAGTTCAAAGTAAAAAGCTTCCGGTAAAAAGTTTTGCAAATTCTCTTTTTTTGGAGCCGGGAACCTGCTCTCACTACTCGCTTTTTCCTTGGATTCCGGCGCGGCTTCGCCGCGCCGGAATCCAAGGAAAAGAGCTCAGACATGCCGTTCGATCAGGGCTATTTAGTCCAAATTACCCATGTAGAACAACCCAAGACATTTTTGGTTTTCCTCAATCGTTAAAGACTCTTTTAAATGGTCTACGATTTTCGGGGAACTCCAGTAACAACCGATTCCGTTTGCCGTACAGGTTAAGTACATATTCTGAACTGCCATAGAAACTGCGGCAATTTCTTCCCATTCCGGAACCATTCCGCTGAAATTAACAACAATGGAGACTACAGTATCTGCTTTATTGATTTTAAAGCCGATATCGTTGTATTTTTTCTCTAAAAAAAGCGCTTCGGGTTGGGTAGATTTGTAAATCGACTGCATTTCTAAAGCAAGATTTGCTTTTTCTTCTCCTCTGAAGGTTTTAAAACGCCAGGGTTTTGTACGTTTATGATTGGGAGCTAACGTTGCCGAATGTAAAACTTCGTCGAGAATTTCCTGTGAAATTTCAGTATCCGAATAATCTTTCGGGAATATACTTCTTCTCTGCTCTATGATTTCTTTTAAAACTTCTGCTTTATTCATGAGCGTAAAATTACGAAAAAGTTGATGGTTGGCTGTTGATAGCTGATAGTTTTTAGTTATTAATAATTTAGATTATCCGTTTATTTTAAAAGTTTGTTTATCATTCTGACGAATATTCAACGGTAATATCATCAAAATAGATTCTTCATTCCGCTGCGCTCCATTCAGAATGACAGCAATGTTTAGTTTGAAAAATTCATCATTTATCATTCATCATTTATAAAAATTAAAGTACCTCAACAATTTTCTGATGGATTTTATTGAGCGTAAATTCATCACCGGGTTTCATGCCCATCATTTTCTTTGCCATCGGGCTTTCAGATGAAATAGCGTAAAAGCGGTCTCCTTCGAAAAAAAATTCACCTAAAGAAACTGAAATATAAAACCTTGCCTTATTGGTAATGACCAGAGAACCCAACTGAACTCTTTCGGTAGAATTATTCAGGACTTTAGCCATATTTCTCCTGAGATCATTTAATGCGCCCAACTGACGCTGCATCTGGTAGATTTCTTCCTGCATTTCCTCGCGCATGCTGTCATATTTCGGAGTTTTTTTTATATCACGGCTTGCTTCCTGAGTAAATTCAATAAAGTTTTTAAGTTTCTCAATTTTTTCGGCAATTACGTTCTTCACATAATTTCTTATGTTATTTTTCTCAAATACGGTCTTCTCCATGAATCAAATCTTTATATAAAGATAATATTTTTTCAATAATTCTTATTCGGCTTAACATAAATAACAATTCCAAATATGGTACTGAAATTTTAAAATAATTTCTACATTTGTTTTTTAACAAATAAAACTAAAAATACCATGTTTAAAGCACCATTTTCTTTCGAGGGAAGAATCAGAAGAACAGAGTATGGACTATCCTATCTTATCTATTTAGTATTTTCTGTTCCCTTCAATCTTTATTTTAATATTAATAATAACGAAGATCCTCCAGGAATTCTTCTTATTATCTTTTTACTATTGCTTATTCCTCTAGTGTGGTTTATGTTAGCACAAGGAGCAAAAAGATGTCACGACAGAGGAAATTCAGGATGGTTTCAGATTATTCCTTTTTATTCACTCTGGATGTTATTTGCGGATAGTGACCATGGTCCGAATGAATACGGTCCCAACCCGAAAGGTGAAGGAAATTATAATTCTATCAATGAAATAGGTCAAAAAGAATATTAAGAATAAAGCCTTGTGAAAATTTTACAAGGCTTTAATTTATTTTTGGCTTAAACAAATTCTTTATTTCTCTACTAATTTCTTCAGATTATTCAGACCTTCTTCGTAGGATTTTCCCATTTGGTAATCCATCATCGGGCGCATTATTTTCATCATCGGATCTTGTTCCGTATCCATCGTCCACGTTACTTTTGTACCATTTCCTTCTGGAGATAAAGTAATTTCTGAGGTTGCCTGTCCCGCAAAAGGTCTTTCAAAAATCATTTCAGTCTTTTGTTTCTGGTTTTCAACCAATTCTTTTATTTCCTGACATCCTGCTCCTGCATCATCATTTTTGCTGTCCCAACAATATTTATCTCCCACCTGTCCTTCATTTCCGGAGTATGTAAGTTTCATATTCGTATCCAGCTTCATCCAAGGATTCCACTGATTGAATGCTTTTGTGGAACTGATCTGTTTCCAGACTTTTTCTTTCGGAGCATTCATCACCATAGATTTTTCATAATGATAATTGTTGCCGAAAGCCAAAATGGCAACTACAGCATAAACTGCAATTAACAAAATAATGATTCCAAGAGCCTTTAAAAATGTTTTCATCGCTATATTATTTTAGGAGTTTATAATTTTATCTTAATAAGACTTTAGTTAACTGTCAAAATTAATCAATCCGGCTTCATCTTAACTTTGCATATGACAAGATTATACAATAATATCAATTTTGTCACAACTTCTTTTCAGGCATCATTTTTGAACATTTTCGCTGTCGGTTCCGGAGAATCATTAAATTTACAATAATTAAAAATCAGAATATGAATATTTTAACAGAAAAATTTACCACACCATATCATTCAGCACCTTTCGATCAGATTAAAACTGAAGATTATCTTCCTGCTTTTAAAGAGTTAATTAAAAAGTCCGAAGAAGAGATCGATGCGATCACCAATAATTCTGCAGAACCAACCTTTGAAAATGTAATTGAAGCATTGGCGTATTCAGGAGAGCAGCTTGATGTGGTTTCCAATATATTTTTCAATTTAAATTCTGCAGAAACCAGCGACGAAATCCAAAAGATCGCACAGGAAGTTTCTCCGATTTTAACAGAATATTCTTCAAAAATTTCTCAAAACGAAGCTCTTTTCAGTAAAATTAAAAAAGTGTACGATGAAAAAGGGAAATATAACCTCAACGAAGAGCAGGAAATGCTTCTGAATGAAACGTACAAAGGTTTTGTGAGAAGCGGTGCTTTATTAAATGAAGAAGACAAAGAGAAATTAAAGAAAATCAGCATGGATTTATCTTTAAAATCACTTCAGTTCGGGCAGAATGTGTTGGCTTCGACGAATAATTATTTTAAACATATCACCAATAAAGAAGATCTTGCGGGAATTCCGGAAGCTATTCTGGAACAATATGCAGAAGAAGCCAAAGAAAGAAATCTGGAAGGATGGGTGGTAACTCTGCAATATCCAAGTTACATTCCGTTTATGACGTATGCTGAAAACCGCGAATTGAGAAAGGAAATTGCTTTGGCGAACGGCAAAAAGTCTTTCGACGGCGGAGAATTTGATAATCAGAATTTAATTAAAGAACTCCTTTCTTTAAAACAGCAAAAAGCTGAATTATTAGGCTATAAAAACTACGCAGATTATGTTCTGGAGGAAAGAATGGCAAAATCTCCGACAAAAGTTATCGATTTTCTGAACGAACTTTTAACCAAAGCAAAACCTTATGCCGACAAAGAAATTGAAGAGTTGAAATCTTTGGCAAAAGCAGACGGAATTGAAGAAATGCAAGGTTATGACCACGCTTTTTATGCAGAAAAACTCCGCAAAGCAAAATATGACCTTAATGATGAAGAATTAAAACCTTATTTTCCTTTACATCAGGTCCAGGATGCGGTTTTTGGATTGGCTGAAAAACTTTTTGATATTACTTTTGAGGAAAGAAATGATATTCCGAAATACCATGAAGATGTAAAAGTGTATGAAGTGAAAGAAATAGCTGCAGCTTCTAGCTCTAGATTGATTGCAACAGATTACAAAGCTTTGCTTTACGTAGATTATTTCCCGCGAAAAGGCAAAAGAGCGGGAGCATGGATGACGAGTTATAAAAACCAGTACAAAAAAGACGGTGAAAATTCCCGTCCGCATATTTCTATCGTTTGCAATTTCAGCAAACCGACGAAGGATACTCCAAGTTTACTTACGTTTCAGGAAGTAACAACTTTGTTCCACGAATTTGGTCATGCTCTTCACGGAATGCTTGCCGATACGCAATACCCTACTCTTTCCGGAACTTCCGTAAAATGGGATTTCGTGGAGCTGCCTTCTCAATTCCTTGAAAATTTCTGCTACGAACCGGAATTCTTAAAAACGTTCGCAAAACATTACAAAACAGGAGAAGTTTTACCGGATGAAAAAATTGAGAAAATTGCACAGTCAAAAAACTTTATGGAAGGTTATCAGACGTTGAGGCAGCTTGGTTTTGGGTTACTGGACATGAATTACCATACTAAAGTCGGAGAGTTGGAGAATAAGAGTGTGAAGGAGTTTGAGGATGAATATACAAAAGCAACACAGTTATATCCTGCGAATCCTGAAACGGCGATGAGTCCGAGTTTTTCACATATTTTTCAGGGTGGATATTCTGCGGGATATTATTCTTACAAATGGGCGGAAGTTCTGGATGCAGATGCGTTTCAATATTTCAAGGAAAACGGAATTTTCAATCCTGAAATCGCTGCAAAATACAAAGTTCTTCTTTCTTCCGGCGGTACAAAAGATCCAATGGAACTGTACAAGAATTTCAGAGGAAGTGAACCGAAAGTGGAAAGTTTGCTGAAGAGAGCGTTTGGATAAAAACATTTATAAAACCATTAAGTTATTGAGCTTAATGGTTTTATTTTAAAAATCTGTGATGAAATTTTCAGCTATTCTTTAATTATAATCTGAAACGCAAAGCTTTATATTCAGAGCTAAATATTTAAGTAAAGCAAAGTGAGGCAGATTTCATCTGCTATGAAGCGCACGTTTCATCATCTGCACATAACGGAAATATGCTTGTTATCTTTCATCTTAAAAATTGTTTTACTTTGCATAGAATTAAAATTTATATTTGAGAATCCGTTTTAAACCAATTCGAAGTTAAAACCATGGAATTAATTAAAGACATTGTCTGTCAGGTTTATTTTGACGGAAAATCAACCGAAAAAATTTTTGAACTTTTACATCTTTATCTGCCTATATATGAGTCTTTGAATTTAGATTATACTTCCAGAATAGATAGCGAAGAAGGCTTTACCAACAATAAAGAGATGATCGATTATTTTGTAAATAAAGATCATGTTGACCAGACATTTTACTGGAATCAATATGTTAATAATCCTGATAAAATTTCATTTGGCGTCAATATCACAGATGATAATAAAACGGTCTTCAGTTTAACTATTGACGGAACCATTACCTTAGCTGAAATTTATTTAAATGATTTGAAAGAAAGGCTGAATTCTGATATTGGAGTTATTACTTTCATAAATCCTGCCGAATATGAAAATGGACTTGATTTTAAAATGAAGTATCAATAATTTTCACAGTTTATTATTAGATTTGAAATAAAAAGTGACAATGTACAATATCAAAGATCTTTACAAAACCTTAGATGAACGACGACGTCCGGAAGATGTTGCGGAAATGATTGTTGAACTTATGAAAGTTCAACTTTCAACTCATGAAAATCAAATTCTGGAAAAAGCAGCGAAAGGATCTCTGAATAGAAATCTGTACGGCTATACTTCAATGTTAGAAAGTTTTGGAACTACAGTTGGTGCAGAAGTCCAAATTAATAAAGCCATAGAAATCTTTAAGATTGAAACTCAAAATACGGACAAATATGGTCGTAAGACAGAAGATATTGAAGATTTTTTAAATAAAACTTCTCCGCTAATTTTCAAATCCTTTGGTCAGAATAATTTTAAGACAGACAGGCTGAACAAAATTCAAAGAAAAGAAATAGGTCTGGATATTTCTAAACGGAATTACAATAAAAAATGGCGTCTCCTAAAAAGGATCGAAAAGAAATTAAAAACATTAATTCAGGAAACTAAAAAGCTTGAGTTTCAAAAAATTTCTAAACACGGACTAGCTCACACGATAAGTTTTGAGGATTTTCAATCTGATCTAAATACTGCATGTTTTATCGCTTATTATAATGCACGCTGCAATATGAGAAGTGTATTTACCAATCAAAGTCAGGAAAGACCATTTGATGAAATTTGCGAAATATTACTCCTTAGATGTAAGGAAAACTCAGAAAATACAAATTGGTGGGCCATTTCTCATATTTATACAAGCAATACAACTTTAAATCATTTAAGTGATAAACAAAAAGGCGAACTCTTAGGCAAATGGACATCTATTATTCAGGAAATCTCAGGTTTTTTAGAAGTTCTATGGAATAATAATGATATCAATCGCCAGACAATGGCTGTAAAACGCGGAAATGATTCTACAACCTGGAATAATACAGCAGGAGCATGGAATAAAGCAAGAGACAACTGGATGAATCTTATTTATGCAATGGGAATGGATTTTATTCTGGAAGACATTTGCTTTGGAAAAGTCATGAGATTAATGGCTGCTGATGTTGTTGCATGGCATTATGCAACAGGCAGTAAGATTGATCCTAATACAGAAGTATGGAACAAGATCCCTCTACCTTGGGAAGTTTTTCAGGGGGAAGCATTTTGCAATAAAAAATTAATTACAGATATTTGTCGAGAAGCAAGAATAGATCCCGAAAAATCAGGATGGATTGCACCAAGACAACATTCAGTTGCGAAATTTAAACCGACACCCGAACTTGTACACGGAGCAACGGTTTCAAATCCATTTTTGGCAACAGTTTTAAGAAAGAATAAATTTTTCTCTGGAAAAATAAATTAAAAATTAAGATAGGTTAATTCAGTGGCAGAATATCCGGCTCTTCTTCCGGATTGACGTAGGTTCGAGCCCTACACTTATCTTCGTATCTGGTATAGCTCAGCGGCAGAGCACCCGGCTCTTCACCCGGGAGGACACAGGTTCGAGCCCTGTTATCAGAACAAAAATTATATTCAATGAATCCTTTAATATTTTAAAGATTGGTGTTCATAAAAATATAATGTAATTGTCTTTATTTCCTTTTAATGAAGTTTAAAATTATCCTTTTTACTCTAACGGCATTATATTCAACATGTCAATCTCAAAGAAGAAATGATTTCCCAGATTCAGATAAAATTCCCAACTGCGATTTAATAAAAAAAGGAACTTTTTCAAGGGACGAAAAAGGTAACTCTGGTTTTAAAGTTAAATTCAATAATAATAAAATGACTGAAATCTATGGAAGAAAAACTGTTACTATAGAAAGTGATATAAAAATGCTGAGTAAATGTAAATTTGAAGCCGAAATAAAAAATATAAAAACAAAATATAAAATGCTAGACAGCTTATTTTATGTTGGTAAGAAAACGGAGTATGAAGTGGTAGAAACAGGAAAAAATTATATTATATATGAGTATTGGTGCAATGAAGGCAAAAATATTTGTTCTGAAATTTTAGAAAAAAAATAAAAATCATGAATAACACAAACACAAGATTACAAAACGTAAAAAAACTTCAGGCCAAAAGATGGGAAAATGAAGATCATTGGGATGCAATTAACGATCTTTTAATCAAAGAACTGGACGAAATTTTAGCACTAGAACCGGAAAATACTTCCGCTTTAATTAACATTGGTGCAATCTATTCTGACATGGGAGAAGACGAGCAGGCTTTGGAATATCTTCATCAGGCATTAAATCTGGGTTCGGCTGATAAGAATCTTTTTATTAATCTTGCAATTGTCATGACTTACATGGGAAAGCATCCTGAAGAATATCATGAATTTTTGGAAATTGCAGAAGACAAAACAGAAGATCCGCTTACTTTTAAAGCTCATTTTGATCCGGAGTCGCGTTGAGAATTTTATCTAAAATAATGATTCGGTTTAATAATCAATTCCCAATTTTTCTGTAATTTCAGCATTTTTAAAAAACATAAATAATAACCATCTTATATGAAGAAAACAATTATTTCAGCATTTTTTATTGTCATTTTTTCAGCTCTTAAAGCGCAGATTCCCACTGTAAAACCTTTGAATGTGGGTCTGGAGAAAAATTATCAAAACTTCAGTTCAAAAAAAGAAACGGTAATTCAAAAAGAAATCATAAAACTCGGTGACTTTAAAGACCTTCATTTTCAGAAAATTGTTCTTAAAGATTTGTCGGATGATTCTACGCTGAGTGTTTTGGGCATCATGACACTTTCCGAAACTTTCGACAACATTTCCAGAAAGACCATTACTCTGGAAAAAGATGAAGTCGAAAAACTCATCAATGCGCTTGAAAAAATTCAGCAGAACTCATCTTCCAAAACTGAAAACGACACCAAATACAAATACACCACCAAAAGCGGTATTGAAACAGGAAGCAACTACCATGCTGATCTGAAAACATGGGAATATTACCTGAAATTGCCAGCTACATTCTACAGTCAGAATGAAATACAGTTTTCCCAAAACGAACTTGCCGAATTGATAAAATTCCTTAAAACGGCAAATCATAAACTTTAAAATCAATAACTATGTTTACTTTCTTTAAAAGAAAAAAGCCGGAAGTTACCATCCATTCGGTTTCTATCCCCACTTTCGGATGGGAAATCGTTGATCAGAATGCGGAACGTATTGTGTGGGTGAATCCTGAGCAAAGCGCTTTAATTTCTCTCTATTTTTTCAATATTCCTCCTGATTTGCCAA
>NZ_JBBCQL010000025.1:0-30731 GCF_037149975.1 Chryseobacterium sp. VD8
CAAACAAAAAATCCGGCGGAGCAAAGCTCCGCCGGATTCAATATAAAAATAGTCAATTTACTTTTCCAGTTGCTTATAACTTCTCTGGATGAAGTCCGTAAGCTCTTTTCCTTTCAATAGATTCTGCGAAAGTTTGGCAAGATCCAAAGCATATTTAATCAGATCTGATTTCGCTTCTGTACTTTCTGTTTTTAAAATCTGGCCAGCCAGTTCGCTGTTGGAATTTACCACCAGATTATACATTTCCGGGAATCCTCCCATTCCGAACATTCCGCCGCCTCCGGTTGCCTGCATATCTTTCATTCTTCTCATAAATTCAGGCTGGGTAATGGTGAAAGGCGCATCATTGCTGTCTAAATCTTCAAGCTGAACGGTAAATTTGGTATCATTAATAGACTCTTCAACGTTTTTCTTTAAAGATTCCTTTTCAGTCTCTGTTAATTTTGAAATAACAGGTTCATCTTTTTTAATCAGATTGTTGATGTGATCTGCATCTACTCTTGCAAAAGAAATTTTATCTTTGGATGTTTCCAGTTTCTGGATAACGTGAGGAATAATCGGAGAATCCAGAAGAAGAACTTCGTATCCTTTATCTTTTGCAGACTGGATGTAAGAATGCTGTTCATCTGCGTTGGAAGCATAAAGAACGACCAGTTTTCCGTCTTTATCGGTCTGAGTAGGCTTGATCTTTTCTTCCAGTTCATTCCAAAGGAAATATTTTCCGTCAGTGGTTGGATAAAGAGTGAATTTATCAGCTTTTTCTGCAAATTTTTCTTCGGTAACGATTCCGTATTCGATCAATACTTTAATGTCGTTCCATTTTTTCTCATAATCTTCACGGTTTTCGTTAATTAAAGATGCCATTTTGTCGGCAACTTTTTTCGTGATGTATGATGAAATTTTCTTCACGGCTCCATCAGCCTGAAGATAAGAACGGGAAACGTTCAGCGGAATATCCGGAGAATCGATTACACCGCGCAGAAGCATTAAGAAATCCGGTACGATTCCTTTCACTTCATCCGTTACAAAAACCTGATTCTGGTATAACTGAATCTTATCTTTTTCGATATTTAAATTATTGTTCAGTTTAGGGAAGAATAAAATCCCCGTTAAATTGAACGGATAATCTACATTCAGGTGAATATTAAACAAAGGTTCCTCAAACTGCATCGGATACAATTCGTGGTAGAACTTCATATAATCTTCATTCGTCAGTTCGCTCGGCGCGATAGTCCATGCCGGAGTCGGGTTGTTGATAATATTGTCAACTTCTTCCGTTTCTGCAACCGCATCTTCAGGAGCATCTTCCGGTAAAGGAAGCGTATGGGTTTTTGTTCCGAATTTAATGTGAACAGGCATAAATTTGTTATACTTCAACAGCAGTTCACGGATTTTTCCTTCTTCCAGAAACTCTGTAGAATCTTCTGCAATATGAAGAATAATTTCAGTTCCTCTGTCTGTTTTATCCGTAGTTTCCTCTAAAGTAAATTCAGGGCTTCCGTCACAGATCCAACGAACTGCAGGTTCATCTTTGTAAGATTTGGTAAGGATTTCTACTTTTTCTGCAACCATAAAGGCAGAGTAAAATCCAAGTCCGAAATGTCCGATAATTCCTGAATCTTTTGCCGTGTCTTTGTATTTTTCCAGAAATTCTTCAGCACCAGAAAAAGCAACCTGATTGATGTATTTTTCAACTTCTTCACCCGTCATCCCGATTCCCTGATCGATGATGTGAAGTTTTTTGTTTTCTTTATCTACCTTTACTTCAATCTTCGGATTTCCGTATTCCACTTTTGCTTCACCAATGCCTGTTAAATGTTTTAGTTTTAATGTAGCGTCCGTTGCGTTGGAAATTAACTCTCTTAAGAATATTTCGTGGTCACTGTAAAGAAATTTTTTAATAAGCGGGAAAATATTTTCCACAGATACATTAATATTTCCTTTAGTCATAATAATTTTGGTTTTTTAATTTTCTATACTTTCTCAAAAAAAATACCGTTTCCAAGAAAGTGACATTTTGACATTTTTTCAGAATTTCTTTTAAGTGAATTTAAATTCAACTACAAAAATCATAAAGACAATTGTAAAGCATTTATTGGAATATTTAGACTTTTAAGCAGAACATATAGAATCTTTTGCTATTTTGTGGTTAAATAGTTTATCCTGAAAATACCTCTGTAATGCAGATTTATCCTCAAAAAGCCTTATTTTTAGTTCTTAAAATATTTAATAATGAATTTGAAAAGTGCAGTTTTGCTTCTGCTTCTCATGACTTCGTATGTCTATGGGCAGAAAAAACCGTTGGATCATTCGGTTTACGATAATTGGCAGAATATCGGAGCCAGAAAAATATCCAATGACGGAAAATGGGTAGGATATTCTGTAGATGTACAGGAAGGAAATCCCGATCTTTACTTACATTCTGTAAAAAATAAAAGCACAAAGAAATTTCCGAGAGCCACAAAAATGGAATTTACCAGCGATTCCAGATTTGCAGTTTTCCAGATCCGTCCTTTTTACAAGGATATAAAAGCGGTAAAAGATAAAAAATTAAAACAGAACAAACTGACCAAAGACACCCTCGCTGTTTTTGATTTCTCTAAAGTAACGACAGAGAAAATTCCTAATGTAAAAGGATTTAAAATTCCGGAGAAGGGAGGTTCTTTCGTAGCTTATCTGCTGGAAAATATGAAAGACAAATCTTCCGACAGTCCTTCAGATAAAGATGATGACGACGAAAACAAAGACGATGATACAAAGGCAAAACCATTACAGCTGGTTGTCAGAAATCTTTTGGACGGAAAAAGTACAACGTATGACAATGTAGTTCGCTATCAGTTCAGTAAAAACGGAAAACAGCTTGTTTTCGTTACAAAAAAACCGGAAGAAAAACCTAAAAAAGGGAAGGAAGAGAAAAAAGATTCATTGGAAGATAAATCTTTGGCTAAAAAAGAAACAGATAAATCCAAACCTAAGAAATATACACTTCAGACAGTTCAGGTTGTTGATCTTAAAACCGGAAACGTTAATAAAATCTCAGAAATGGAGGGAGATTTCTCACAGCTTGCATTTGATGAAGAAGGAAATCAGTTAGCTTTTGTTGGAACTTCTTCCGCAAAGAATGATCTCGTAAAACTGTATCAGTTGTATTATTTTAATTTTAAAGGAAATAAAAATAAAACTGTTACCAACGATCATTCTCAAATGAAGAAAAACTGGGTAGTTTCTGAAAACCGTTTACCGATATTCAGTAAAAACGGAAAACAGTTGTATTTCGGGGTGGCTCCGAAACCTGTTGCAAAAGACACTACATTGATTGCAAACGATCATGCTGTGGTTGATATCTGGAATTATAAGGATGATTATCTTCAAACGGTTCAGTTAAAAGAATTGAGAAATGATCTGAAGAAATCTTATGCTGCTGTAATGCAGACCGACAAACCGGAACTTTTCACAAACATTGACGGAGAAGATCTCGACACTTTACGATTGGTAAATGAAGGAAATGCAGAGTTTGTATTGGGAATTACAAGTGTAAACAATCGCATTCCGTCACAATGGGAAGGTTCTGAAAAGAAGACCTATTTTATTATCGACAATAAATCAGGCGAAAGAACAGAAATTATAAAAAATCTGAATGGTTCAGTTGCCGTTTCTCCGTTGGGAAAATTTGTTGTGATTTTCGACAGGGAAAAAGGACAATGGCTGAGTTATAATGTAAAAACAAAACAGACAGTACCGCTCAATAAAGATTTGTCCGTTTCTTTTGTAGATGAAGAATTCGATATGCCGGATTTTCCTAGCGCATACGGAATTGCATCTTGGACGGATAATGATGAATCCGTCATCATCAAAGACCGATACGATCTTTGGGAGTTTTTTCCGGACGGCTCTAAAAAGCCCAGAAACATCACCAACGGATTCGGGCGCAAAAACAAAATTACTTTTGATACGTATGATTTAGACAAAGACATTAAAAGTGTAAACCGTAAAAAAACGATCTATTTATCAGCGTTTGATAATGTTTCCAAAGCCAATGGAATTTTTAAGACAACCATTAAGTCCGGTTCTGATCCTGTGAAAATTCAGATGGAAAATGTTTGGGGATACCGCAGTCTTCAGAAAGCAAAAAATGCAGAAGATTATATTTTAGTAAAAGAATCCTATACCGATTCTCCGAATATTTTCACCACTTCCGATTTTAAAAATCAGGAAAAACTAAGCAGCACTAATCCTCAGCAAAGTCTTTACAATTGGGGAACAAGTGAATTGGTTAACTGGAAAACTCCGAAAGGAAATTCGTCGACAGGCGTTCTCTACAAACCTGAAAATTTCGATCCGAACAAAAAATATCCGATGATTGTTTATTTCTACGAAAAACTATCGGATAATCTGAACCGTTACGTAGCACCGTCTCCGACTCCTTCAAGATTAAATATCTCCTATTTTGTAAGCAACGGATATCTTGTTTTCACACCTGATATTTCATATGTCGATGGTTTTCCGGGAGAATCGGCAATGGAATATATCAATTCCGGTGTTGAAAAACTGAAAGAAAATTCATGGGTGAATGGCTCAAAAATAGGAATTCAGGGACAAAGTTGGGGCGGTTATCAGGTTGCGTATCTCATTGCGCATACCGATATGTACGCCGCAGCATGGAGTGGTGCTCCTGTCGTAAACATGACTTCTGCATACGGCGGAATAAGATGGTCTTCAGGAATGAACCGACAGTTTCAGTACGAAAAATCGCAAAGCAGATTAGGAAAAAATCTTTGGGAAGCTCCTGAACTGTATATTAAAAATTCACCGCTTTTTACCATTGATCAAGTGAAAACTCCGGTGGTGATTATGAGTAACGACAAAGACGGAGCTGTTCCGTGGTATCAGGGAATTGAGATGTTTACCGCATTGCGCCGTTTAGGAAAACCGGCTTGGCTGTTGAATTATAATGGTGACGACCATAATCTGATAAAACGCCAGAACCGAAAAGATATTCAGATCCGCGAACAGCAGTTTTTCGATTACTATCTTAAAGATGCGAAAGCACCGGTCTGGATGACAAAAGGGATTCCTGCAACCCAAAAGGGAAAAGACTGGGGATTTGAGTTAACCGATGAAAAGCCTTAGTGTATAAATAATGAATCGGCGGAGCTGAAAGCTCCGCCGATTCGTTTTATCGCGTTATCAAAAAACTTATTTATTCTTAAGTTCCTCTTTAATTTTGTTTTCCAGTTCTTCTGCAAGTTCAGGATTGTCTTTTAAGACATCTTTTACTGCATCACGACCTTGTCCAAGCTTCGTTTCTTCGTAGCTGAACCAAGAACCGCTTTTCTTTACGATTCCCTGTTCTACAGCCTGATCCAGAATTTCTCCTGTTTTGGAAACCCCTTCACCGTACATGATGTCGAATTCTGCCTGTTTGAAAGGCGGGGCAACTTTGTTCTTAACAATTTTCACTTTCACACGGCTTCCGATCGCTTCATCACCCTGTTTGATAGGCGCACTTGCCTTTCTGATGTCAACTCTTACCGAAGCATAGAATTTCAAAGCGTTACCACCCGTTGTCGTTTCAGGATTTCCGAACATAACCCCGATTTTCTCTCTCAACTGATTGATGAAAATAACCGTACATTTTGTTCTTGAAATGGTTGCTGTTAATTTTCTTAAAGCCTGAGACATCAGTCTTGCATGAAGACCCATTTTAGAATCTCCCATTTCCCCTTCGATCTCTGCTTTTGGCGTAAGCGCAGCAACCGAGTCAATCACCACGATATCAATCGCTCCCGAACGGATCAGGTTATCAGCAATTTCCAGTGCCTGTTCTCCGTTGTCCGGCTGAGAAATAATAAGGTTTTCAAGATCGATTCCCAATTTCGCAGCGTAAGTTCTGTCGAAAGCATGCTCTGCATCAATAAACGCTGCAATACCTCCTGCTTTCTGAGCTTCTGCAATAGCGTGAAGCGTTAAAGTTGTTTTACCTGAAGATTCCGGACCGTAGATCTCAATGATTCTTCCTCTCGGATAACCACCCACTCCAAGAGCGATGTCCAATCCCAAAGATCCTGAAGGAATCACCTCAATTGTACTGTCTACGGAATTTTCTCCCAACGTCATCACAGTTCCTTTTCCGTAGGTTTTATCTAGTTTGTCCAGCACCAAAGCCAGTGCTTTTTTCTTATCGTCTATATTACTCATCTGATGTTTAAATAATTTATCAAAAATACAAAAATTTACGCTCAAAAACTAATCTTTCCTACCACTAAAAGTTGTTTTTATAGTTAAAAAAACATAAAATTCAGATGCACATCAAAAAGAAAAATAGAATCTTTAAAACTTTTGTTTTACCTTTTATTAGGAGCTTTTTCGCGCTTTCCGCTGCAATCTTTTTTTTCAAAAAAGGATTTTCGCTGCAATCACGGCTAGGGTAGAAGTCATCAAATAAATTGCAGTCTTTGCAGTAGATTTTAATGAAAATTAGAATTTTGGGTGATGCTGAGATAATCACTCAAGACTTTCATCTGATCTTTATTCCCTTTTTTTATTCTGGCTTCACGGCTCACGAGTCGGTCAGCAATTTTGGTAATCATTCTTTTCGTCACCGGAAAAGCCTTTCTGTTGGAAACTTCCGGAATTTTCAGTCTTTTGCATACTTCATCATCCAGCAAAAACCATGTACAGCAGATGTGAAGGTAACGGAGATTTTTTCTCTGAAAGTTGTATTTCAGGATCGGGTTTTCCAGCGATTCATTCAGAAGAGAATGAGCCAGCAAAACAGAATCTGCATCTGCAGAAGGCTGAACCGAAGTCCACAGATAAAAATACTGTGTTGCCTGTACTTTATCATTTGGTAAAAGATCTTCCGGAATTCCCAGAAGATAACCTACATATTTCCAAAGGTGGAAAAGCCCTTTTTCTTCATCTTCAGAGAACGTGTTTCCCAGTTTGTGCAGACTGTGCATAAAAACAAGACTGAAACCAATGTATGTTGCCATCATATCCCAGGAATTGATGGGTTCTCCCCAGTTTTCCGTGTCCCATTCTTTATAATATTTTTTAATGGAAACTCTTGCGTAAGAATGGATCAGTCGGGTTTTTATGACAAACTCATATCCTTTTTTATGAATTTCCAAAGCGTCATATCGGGTAACATTTACCCAAAAATCAAGTGTTTCAGAAAGTCTTTTTACAGCGCCTTTTTTTAAGGCTTCCGTTGCAATAAGGGGTTTGTTGAGGTAAGCATAATCATAACCTCCGATCAGGCAGTAATCGCGAAGAGAGATCAGAGAATCCACATTGCTTCTCATACAGAGTTCAGCACCGCTTTTAATCAGATCATAATCCAGCCAGTCAGGAATTTTCTGAGTCTGCAGGAAAAGCTGTTTTACGCTTTCCGGAATATCATCATTCTCAGAAACACCATTTCGGATGTAGCCTTCAATTTCTCTTGAAGCTTCATGAAATTTTTGAGTGAGATAAACATCTTTTACAACCTGATCGCCGACTTCATCCACATCATAAAAATAAGATGAAAACTTTTCAAAATCTTTAAAACCGACTTCGGCTCCAGAAAAATCAAGAAGCTGCTTTCCGTTGCCTTTCGTCCAGAAATCTTTAAAATGCTGCGAATCTTTAAAGCGTGGCTGTAACATTACTCTATCCATTGAAGGCTAAAGGTACAAGTTTTGCGCCGCAATTCCAGAGTGAGATTTATCAGGAAAACTCTTGTTAATAAACTGATTATTCACAATTAACTATTCACTATTCACATTTGACATTTTATATCAATCCCCATTCAAAAGCCTTTTTTAACAGTTCTTTACTGTTTCTGGAGCTTGTTTTGGCTAAAATATTCTTCCGGTGAGTACGAACCGTATGTTCCGATAAAATCAGCATTTTTGAAATTTCCGGTCCGGAATATCCTTTGGCAATAAGCGAAAGAATTTCAATTTCTCTTTTGGTTAAATTAATTTCCGAGCCGAATTGCAGAACCGGATTTTCAATTTTAACCTGAATAAAATCTTTCCGATGGTCGATTCCTGTCATGAGAACCGTATACGGATTCTGCTTTGTAATATGATGGATATTGGTATGAATATTAATGGATTGTACCAGGTTTTTATCCTCATCTTCCCATGTAAGAACCGCCTGATGATGAAAAAGCTCGTAATTTCCTGAAGCGGTTTTCATTCGGAAACAGTAACTGGGTTTAAGAAAAAGCTGATGTTCTTTACCGATATTCATTAAAATTTCCACGACTTTCTGTTCCGCTTTGGTAATAAACTCAATATCATCGGGATGAACCAGATCAATCACATCTTTTAGATTCTGCGGATATTCTTGTAACCCATGAATTTTTAAAATATCAGGATGATGGTTAGAAATTACACTGTTGGTAAGATTTAATACGTAGTAATAAAATTCTCCTATCGCAAACATTTCACCAATGATACGCTCAATCGGAGGGATATTGGAAATGTGTTTCTCCTGTCTTCCTACGCCTGAATAGGAATTCCAGACTTCAACCAAGGGATGTTTTTTTTCCGAATTATCCATATAAAAGATTTGTAACTAAAATAGTTAAAGTTTCTTTAAAATACCACAAAAGGGGGATTTTTTTATATCAATAAAATTTGAAAATTTGTATACACCAATAATCATGAAAACTCATTCTAAATTTTTTTCCGTTTTTTCGGATAATGTTTTCATATTTTCTTTAAAAAAACAAAATTTACATAATATCATTAATATGTCAGAAATAGTTTAGAATTTTCTGTTAGCTGTTTGAAAATGATAAACTGGAATCCTCTGTAATTTTGCAGGGGATTCATTATTTTGCTCGCCTGTGTACATTATTACTTAACGAAAGTTATCTGTCCGGTCCACGATAACCGAATAATTCATAAATATAAAATCCTAAAATGAGAGCATAAAATACTGAAGCTACGGTAAGAATAAGAACAACAATATTATTTTTACTTTGCTTGGTAAAAAATTTAATAAATCCATACGATATTATTACCAAGCCGACCGCAAAAAGATAAAATATATGCCCTGAATATATCATTTGTAAGCCCCATAAAATTCCGCCGATAGTGCCACCAAGAATTCCTCCCAGAATACTTCCGATGTATGTACTTGTTTTTATTTCTACGTCTTTTTTCTCAGCTTCTATTTTGCTGCTCACAAGGTCTGTAATCTCCTGAACTTCTTCTCTGGACAGTATTTCAGAATGTATGATTGAATTAATGTCGTTTTTGGTATTTCCTTTTTTATAGAGCTGATTTGCCTCATGATGAACTCTTCTTTTTTCCTCTTCTTTTTCAACCAGTTTATAATATCTTTCCTTCAGAGCACTGAATCCGCCTCTTTCTTCTACCACTGTTTCAAGCGCTTTTTTCGCGTCTTCGGTATATCCGTTTGAATTCAGATAGACATTCATAAGCTCAGAATCAGAATATTTAGAATATCTTTCAATAAGTTCATCCAGCATGTTTATTAATTTTAAGCGGTTAAATTAAACAAAAAAACCTTCCCGTCAGGAAGGTTTTCATATTTTAAGCTGATACTTTATTAGTTAGATAAAGAAGCAGCGTGGATCAGCATATCTACTAACTTGTTAGAATACCCCATTTCATTGTCATACCAGGAAACAAGTTTTACGAAGTTTGGAGAAAGCATAATTCCTGCATCTTTATCGAAGATTGAAGTTCTCTTATCTCCTACGAAATCCTGAGAAACTACAGCATCTTCAGTATATCCAAGAATACCTTTCAATTCACCTTCAGAAGCAGCTTTAATAGCAGCACAGATTTCATCGTAAGAAGTAGCTTTTTCTAATCTTACTGTAAGGTCAACTACAGAAACGTCAACAGTTGGTACTCTGAAAGACATCCCTGTTAATTTTCCGTTCAAAGAAGGGATTACTTTTCCTACCGCTTTTGCAGCACCTGTAGAAGAAGGGATGATGTTGTTTAAAGCAGCTCTACCACCTCTCCAGTCTTTCATTGAAGGACCGTCAACCGTTTTCTGAGTAGCCGTTGTAGCGTGTACCGTAGTCATTAAACCTTCTACGATTCCGAAGTTATCGTGGATCACTTTTGCTAATGGAGCCAGACAGTTGGTTGTACAAGAAGCGTTTGATAAGATTTTGATATCGTCTGTAAGTTCTGTGTGGTTTACACCCATTACAAACATTGGCGTATCATCTTTAGAAGGAGCCGAAAGAATTACTTTTTTTGCACCTGCAGCAATATGTTTTGCAGCACTGTCTTTATCTAAAAATAAACCTGTAGATTCTACAACGTAATCTGCACCTACTTCGTTCCATTTCAAATTGCTTGGATCTTTCTCAGCAGTTACTCTGATTCTTTTTCCGTTTACCACAAGGTCATTACCTTCTACAGAAACCTCACCCGGAAAAATTCCGTGTACAGAATCGTATTTAAGCATATAAGCCATGTATGTAGCATCGATAAGGTCGTTGATTCCTACTACTTCGATGTTATCTCTTTCAGTCATTGCTCTGAAAACAAGACGTCCAATTCTACCAAACCCGTTGATACCTACTTTAATTGTTGACATAATAGTTTGTTTTAAATTATATTAAAATATTAGATTGCTAAAATTTCTGAAATCAGTAAAAGATCTTTATTGATTTCGTTGTGTTTTTTAATGGCTTCTTCAATCGGAGTGTATACCAAATCATTGGAACGCATTCCTGCCATTACGTTGGTTTGTCCTTCCATTAATCCTGTTACGGCTCCAAACCCCAGTCTGCTTGCTAAAACTCTGTCTGCACAACTCGGAGAACCTCCTCTTTGCATGTGACCTAAAATTGCGACACGAATATCGTAGTCCGGGAATTCCTTCTTTGTTTTTTCCGCAAGTTCATACACGTTGGCCAATTTCTCACCCTCTGCAACGACAACTATGCTTGAAGCTTTTCCTGTTTTTTCCGCACTTCTGAAATTGGCAAAAAGTTCATCGATGCTGTCTTTTTTCTCGGGAATCAAAATATCCAGAGCACCGGTTGCTAATCCGCTGTTTAATGCGATAAAACCTGCATCACGACCCATTACTTCCACAAAGAAAACTCTGTTGTGGGAAGTTGCCGTATCACGGATTTTATCAATCGCTTCCATTGCAGTATTTAAAGCAGTATCATAACCAATGGTGTTGTCCGTTCCGAAAATATCATTATCAATCGTTCCCGGAACACCAATTACACGGATTCCGAATTCCTCGTTGAAGATTTTTGCTCCTGTGAAAGTTCCGTCTCCACCAATACAAACCAAACCGTCGATGCCATATTTTACACAATTGTCGTAGGCTTTTTGACGGCCTTCTTTGGTTCTAAATTCCTGTGATCTGGCAGATTTCAGAATCGTTCCGCCTTGGTTGATTATATTTTTTACGGAACGAGGCCCCATTTTAAGGAAATCATCGTTGATCAAGCCATTATAACCTTCTCTTACTCCGTAACATTCTATTTTATAATAATTTGCGGTTCTTACTACCGCCCTTAATGCTGCATTCATACCCGGAGAATCTCCTCCCGAAGTAAGAACTGCAATTTTTTTTACAGCACTCTCTTTCATCTAGTAAAAAATTTCGAACACAAATTTACAAAAACAAGTTCAGATAATCGCAGTAACTTAAGAAGAGTTTTACATATAAATGATGAAACCTGAATAAAATTTATCGGTTTATAAAAAAATATCAATGTTTTTACATGAAAATTATCGAGATGAAAATTATTTTAATACTTTTCGGTAAGATATTTCCAGTATCTTCTCGGAACGTGCTGAATATGAAGCTTCATGTTTTTTCTCTCCACAATATTGGTTTTTGTGAAATATCTTTGCCAAAGCGTCTGATAATTTTTTTCTTCATCGTGAAACTTCTGCTGGTATCGGTTCAGATCTATTTTTTCATCGGGATAGAAAAAATCGCAGGTTTCCAGGTCGTACAGAATTCCGTAATTTCTTCTTAAATCATAAATCATCCATTTCTGATCCTGATAACGGTCTTTGAAATGTTTCCGGATTAAAGGGAGTACATTGAAATCAGGATCTATTTTGGCGAAGAAAACACCGTCCTGCATTTTTTCAAAACGGACAAAAGCCGTCATTCTGTGTCTTTCCCGACTGACGGATTTACAGATTTTAGAAATCTTCAGAATGTCATTGTCGGCATAATTTTTCAGAATATTTTCATCGGAATGTTTTACGGATTGTTTTACGGCAGACAAAATAAGCTGTTCCAGTTCCGGATCTTCAGATAAATAAACTTTCAGAAGCTCGTGAATTCCGGCTTTTCCGATATTCTGTTCTAATTTGTTTAAAACCCTTTCAGATTTATCATTTTGAGTAATAACCTCATGAATTTCCGCAAAAATATTTTCCTGATGAAATCTTTCCCTGCTTACAATTTCCACATCTTTATATTTATATTCAAAAACTTCGAATATAGCCGTTAAAAGTCCGTCGAAACTGCCGTCGTAGAGTAGGGTAGTCATCTGAGTTGGAAGGGAGTGTTTTAGTGTTTTAGTGTTTTAGAGTTTGTAATCTTGTGTTATTATGTTGATGTTATTTCAGTATTTATAATATTTTGCTACAGGAAAAATTTCGGAATATCTCTGCTTCCGTGCAAAACTCTCACAATTCTGATATGATGATCTAAAATCCTGTAAAAAATAACGTGATTGTCTTTTGGAAAGCTATATAAGCCTTTTCTTATTTCATCTCGCTTTTTACCTAAACGTGGATTTAAAAATAAATTCTGAAAAATTTCTTCAATTTCCAAAAGATATGTTTCTGCCTGATTAAATCCAAATTCATTTAAAGTATAATCAAAAATATCCTCCAGATCTTTATCCGCAATTTCCGATAAGATATAGGTTTTCTCAGACATTGCTGATTCTGTTCTTTTTAGCCTGAATAATATCCTTTACAGAACGAGAGCTTTCAACATCATTCCAACCTTTTTCTATTTCAGCTTTTAAATCCTGAATTACACGGTGCCGGTAAACCTCATGAAGCCGTAATGCATCACGCACAACTTCACTGGCATTCTGAAAGTCACCGGATTCTATTTGTTTTGAAATATATTCTTCCTGCTTTTTTGTGAAACTGACATTCATAATAAATTCTTTCTTCGAAGTTATAAATTATATCCAAATTTAGCAAATATGGATATTGAAAATTATTTCTCCGCTTTAGATAAGATCAAAGGATTGAATTTAAAACAACGTCAACTGTTGAGAAAACTGATTATGAAATTTCGAAGAACTTCCGCCAATCAGCAATTTCTTAAGATTTTGATTCGTCAGATATTTTAAAAAGGCATTTCCTGCGTTAAAATCAATGAAATATTTGGCGCGGTTCACTGCTGCTCCCAGCTTTTTCAGATGATCCATATTGAGAACCTGAAAACGTCTTGCGCTCACAATTTTCTGTGCTGTTTTTACCCCGATTCCCGGAATTCTCAAAATCATCTGATAATCCGCAGTTTGAAGATTAACAGGAAACTGATCTAAATGTCGCAAAGCCCAGCTTAATTTAGGGTCGACTTCAAGATCTAAAAATGGCATATTCGGATCCAGTATTTCTTCAGCTTTAAAACCATAAAAACGCATCAGCCAATCCGACTGATACAAACGGTTTTCACGAAGCATCGGAACTTCAGTCGTAAGAGCAGGTAATCTTTTATCTTCCAAAACAGGAACATAACCTGAATAATACACTCTTTTCAGACTGAAATTTTTATAAAAATGATCGGCAACTTTAATGATCTGTAAATCATTTTCATTCGTTGCACCTACAATCATTTGGGTAGATTGTCCTGCAGGAGCAAATTTTGGCGTTTTCCGGAACAGTTTTTTCTCATCTTTATATTGTGCAATCCCGTTCTGTATATATTTCATCGGGTTAAGCATATCCTGTCTGTTCTTTTCAGGAGCCAGTAATTTCAACCCGCTTTCGGTTGGGATTTCAAGGTTGACGGATAAACGGTCGGCATACAAAGCGGCTTCCTGCATCAGTTCATCACTTGCTCCCGGAATGGACTTTAAATGAATGTAACCGTTGAAATTTTCTTCCAGACGTAATTTTTTCGCGACACGAACCAGACGTTCCATGGTCGTATCTGCGTTTTTAAAGATTCCTGAGCTTAAGAACAACCCTTCAATATAATTTCTGCGGTAAAAATTAATCGTTAAATCGACTACTTCTTCAACGGTAAAAGCAGCTCTTTTAATATCATTTGAACTTCTGGAAACACAGTAAGCACAATCGTAAATACAATGATTGGTCAATAGAATTTTGAGAAGAGAAACACAACGTCCGTCTTCCGTATAGGTATGGCAGATTCCGCTTGCGGAACTGTCTCCCAAAGCCCCTTTTTTGTTCTTTCTCGAACCGCCGCTTGATGAGCAGGAAACATCATATTTCGCTGCATCGGCAAGGATTTCAAGTTTTTCTTTCAGGCGGTCAAAATTCATTTCGCATTCTTTTTTTACTGATTTCTATTATCCATAAATCACATTAAATTTCAAGAAAATATTCAGATGATAAAAGTCTTTGATTTTTTAAAACCGATGTGTTCTTATTTTTTAGTTCATTTAATTCTAATGTGACTTAAGTGTTTAAAAAAAAATAAACTTAATTAGATTTAAAATTTTATATTTTCCGTTCAAATTTAATTCCAAAATTGATAAAAGTCAATCTTTTTTGATAGAAGTTATCAACAGTTTAAAGTGACAAATTTAGTATATTTACGCTCATTAAATTTATGTTATGAATCATAAACCCGTTGAAGGTTTTTCCAAATTAACAAAACAGGGGAAAATCGACTGGCTCGTAAACGAGTATCTTGAAGGAAACGAAGAATATCAAAATATATTAAACCAATACTGGAACGAAAATGCTGATTTGCAGAAGCTTCACGACGAATTTTCTGAAAATACCATTTCCAATTTCTATATGCCTTACGGAATTGCTCCGAATTTCCTCATCGACGGAAAACTATTTGCGCTTCCGATGGCAGTGGAAGAAAGTTCTGTAGTAGCGGCAGCTTCAAAGGCAGCAAAATTCTGGATTGATAAAGGAGGTTTTAAAACAACGATCATCAACAACGAAAAACTGGGACACACCCATTTTATTTTTAATGTTGAATCTCATAAGCTGCTTCATTTTTTCAATTTTAAACTGAAGAAAAAATTACTGGAAGCGACGGAAGACATAACAGCGAATATGAGAAAGCGCGGTGGTGGGATTTTAGACATTAAACTGGTCGATAAAACATCCGAAATGCCCAATTATTATCAGTTGAAAGCAAGTTTTGATACAGTAGATTCGATGGGAGCCAACTTCATTAATTCCTGTCTGGAACAGTTTGGTAAAACTCTGAAGCAGGAAGTTGCGGTAAGTGAAGATTTTTCTCAGGAAGAAAAGAATTCTCTGCAAATTGTGATGAATATTCTGTCCAATTTTACTCCGGATTGTATCGTAAGAGCTGAGGTTTCCTGCAAAATTGAAGATCTGAAAGACGACAGTGGAATTTCCAACGAAGAATTTGCATGGAAATTCAAACAGGCGGTAACGATTGCTGAAATTGAGCCTTTCCGTGCGACCACTCACAATAAAGGAATTATGAATGGAGTAGATGCGGTTGTTATTGCAACAGGAAACGATTGTCGTGCAACGGAAGCCTGTGCTCACGCCTACGCAGCGAGAAATGGGAGATATTCTTCTCTTACGCACTGTACAACAGACAACGGAATTTTCAGATTCTGGATCGATCTTCCGATTTCTGTAGGGGTTGTTGGCGGTTTAACGAATCTTCATCCTTTGGTAAAATTCTCTTTAGCGCTTCTCGGAAAACCTTCGGCTCAGGAATTAATGAGTATTTTGGCGGTTTCCGGACTGGCTCAGAATTTTGGAGCGTTACGATCTTTGGTGACGACTGGAATTCAGAAAGGGCATATGAAAATGCATTTGCTGAATATTTTGAACCAATTGGGCGCAACAGAAGAAGAAAAACAACATTTTGTGACGTATTTCAAAGATAAAACGGTGAGTCATCACGAAGTGATCAATGAGTTTAACCGAATGAGAGGATAATAATGTTTGGAATTATTGTAGCTGCTTTTATGCTGGCTTTCGGAATTTTTCTGAAACTGACCAAAAATCCGGGGTTCGCTCAGAATAAAAAATTCGCATGGATTTTTATCGGAATCGGACTCGTATCATTAATATTCAAGATTTTAAATTATAAATGAAAACAATAACATTAATTTTCGGAGCTGCTTACGGGATGCTTTCCGTTATTCTGGGAGCTTTCGGAGCACACGCTTTAAAGAAAATATTATCTGTGGAAAGACTGGAAAGTTTTGAAACAGGCGTGAGATATCAAATGTATGCTGCATTTTTTCTATTAATTGCAGGTTACATTTTAAAATTTGAAACCAAAACCGAAAACTGGATTTCTTGGTTGATGATTTTCGGAACAATGATTTTTTCTTTCAGTATTTACGGATTGAGTATGCAGGATTATTTCGGGATGAATCTGAAATTTCTCGGACCGATCACTCCGCTTGGAGGATTACTGATGATTCTGAGCTGGACGTTGCTGATCTTTTACTTCGTGAAGATGAAAGGTTAAAAATAAAGAAACTTCAGTTTGAGATAAAATTTAATGAATCGCAAGGTTAGACAAGGGTTTTAATTCTTCATTTTTCAGATATTTAAGTTAAACGAAGGCGTAAACTTATCAAAGAAATACAAAACTTTGTATTTCGTTACTAAACGAAGTGCCTTTGTTTTTCTTAAAATAGTTCCCAAAAAATGAAATTTCTTTGTATCCCTTTGCGGCAAATTAATAAACACAATCAATCAAAAACATAAAAATCATTTTATCTTAAAATAAATTAAAAAAGGAATTCTGACCGCAGAATTCCTTTTTTATTACCTCAAAAAATTTTCATTCAGCCATTTCAGCTTATTGTAGCTTTTCAGGAATTTAGCTTTTAGTTCAATGTTTTTTTCTCTCGCATCCAATAATTTATTTTCTCTGGAATTGATCAGGAATAATGAACTTTCCCCATTGCTGAACCTAGTTTCTTCCGCATTCAGAAGTCTTTGGTAATTATTCAGATTTTTGGTGGAAATATCAATTTGGGTGAAATAATTATTCACTTCATTTTTATAGGTTTCAATTTTCGTGCTCAGTTCACGGGTTTTAAGCTGAGAATCCTGCTGGTTTTGAGAAATTTTCAGCTTGGCAATTTCATAATCTGCTCTTGCCTGTCTTTGAAATAGGGGAATCTCCAGTTTCAGTCCGTACTGAAAATTATTATCAAACAAAGGAAGAAAATCGGCACGGTAATTTTCTTTATTGAAAATATTATACGTAAAATCCAGTTTCGGAAGGAAGCTTTGCCATTTCAGTCTTTTTTCACTTTCGAGGATATTCTGCTTCTGAAAATAATATTCCAGTGAAGCGTGGTTCTGTAGCTGTTTCGATTCTAAATTCTGCACAAGAAATTCATAATCGGTATATCCGGAATGCTCATCAAGACCCGAAGATGGAAAAATAAGCTTTGAAATTTCGTAAAACTCCTGATTTTCTTTCCAAAGATACATCTGAAGTTCCTGCGTACTTTTCACAAAACTTAAATAAGCATCTCTTTCCTGAAGCTCAAAACTCTGCAATTGCGAAGAGGCTTCCACTGTATCTATTGCCGGTCTTTCTCCAAAATCGTAAGTCTTTTTGGTAAGTTCGAGTCTTTTTCGATTAATTTCTACCGCAGATTTCTGCAATTTGTAGATCTCATAATTTTTCACCCATTCCCAATACGTATTTTCAGCATCCAAAAGAAGTTCATTGGTGAGAACGGTCTGTTCTGCTTCTGTCATTTTCAAGCCGAATTTTGCCTGATCGAGCATTGCTCTTCTTTTATCATACAGAAGGTTTTTTGCCAAAGGAATCGTAACTCCGAATTGGTATAAACCTCCTTTCGTTTCGCTGCTGTTGAGTTTTTCGCCATCCAGATAATTGTAACTTCCGGTAATGTCAATTCCGTACCAAGTCGGAATGCCAAGTTCTACATTTCTCTGTTCGTAATATTTTGTTCCGTCAATATTTTTCTCCCCCAGTTTTCCTGCGAGTACCGGATCAAAATTTCCTCTCGCCTTGGTAATTTCAGCATTGGCAATTTTATTCTGAAGCTGATATTTAAAAGCTAACGGATGATAATTTTTTACAATATTCAGAAATTCCTGATGCGAAAGTTTAAGAGAATCCTGCGCAAACGAAAACTGAATACACAACAGAATGAGAAGTGTGGTAACTATTTTTTTAGCATAAGCAACATTCATATTTCTATTTATTTGGGCAGCTATTCCGCCCTCCGTTCCCGCTTTTTGCTCGTCGTTCCTCCTCACAAAAAAGCTCCACTCAGGTCGGGCTGCACCAGTATAGTGGAAAAAATACTCAAAAATAAATTGTAAGTAATTCATAAACAAAGTTTTATTATGAGTTTTGCGTTGTTTTTTAATTTTATTTTTAATAAAAAAGGCTTTCCTTCGTCAGGCTCAGGATAAACTAAGCTCAGCCTGACAGTATGTAAATAAATCAGTTCGTATTAGAAATGTCATCCTGAGCTTGTCGAAGAATCTATGAACTAAACTGCCTCTACTGTTAGAGTTTATACAAATTAGTAAAATTTGAAATTATCAATAAGATAGGGCTTTAGCCCATTCACAAATAGAACGATTTAGTTGGCTTTAGCCAAAGCCTGTTTTAAATTTCAGCTAAAGCCTGTGTAAAACGTCCCTGTTGATATCGGGCTAAAGCCCGACACTATTGATAAAAAATAAACTCCATTTATTGATTTCTGAATATTTCCTGTAACGATAAGTCAGATTATTTTTTAGACTTTTCATCTTTTGCAGATTTTTCGGTTTTTACTTCATAATAATCGGGCGGGAATCCGTTGATGTTTCGCCACAGTTCGTACCAGATCGGAACGTCATTAAGAATCGCAATTCCCTGAACTCCGGTTCCCATCTTGATTTTCGGAGGCCATTGTTTTTCATTTTTATCCTGAATTACCAAAGCTTTGAACATTCCGTTTGCGCTGATGTTGTTTTCTACTGCAATTACTTTTCCTGCAAAAGTTCCATAGCTGGAATTCGGCCAACCGGAAAAGACAATCGCCGGAAAACCATCGAAAATACACATCACGCGCTGTCCTTCTTTTACCAGAGGCAAATCGACGGGTTTAATGTAAATTTCAACAGCATAATCTACTTTTTCTGGAACAATAATTCCAATGCTTTCACCATCTTTCAGTATTTCCCCGATTCCGGCTTTATTGATCTGCACAACCTGTCCGTCCTGAGAAGCGATCACGAAATACAAGCCTTGTCTTGCTTTGTAATTCGCAACCTGATTTTCAAGTTTCGCAATATCGCCGTCGCTTCCTTCAATCTGTCCCATACTTTGGAAACGTTCTCCTTCCGTTTTGCTCAGTTTCTCATTATAATCCTGAATGGTAGCATTTTGTTCGATGTTTACATTCACGATTTCCTGTCGGGTTTGTGCCAGTTTATTTTCGGTTGCCGTTTTTTTGGCTAAAGCATTCTGATAAGAAACACTTCTTTGCTGAAATTGGGTAAGCGAAACCAAACCTTCATCGTACATTTTCTTCTGTCTTTCGTACTGGTCGGAACTCATTCTCAGTTCGTTTTTTGCTGCTTCCAGTTCGGCTTCTTCTCCGGCTAATTTATTATTAAGCTGACTGATTTTCACTTTAAGCTGACTCAATTTTAAATCTCTGGCAGAATTTAAAGCCTGCAACTGACTATTGGTGGTTCCAACTTTGGCTTCGTAATAGTCTCTAACTCCTTTTTTGGCTTCTACCTGCATTTCGGTTCTTTTCACCAAAAGCGGATCCAGATAATCTTCTTTTACTTCGGAAAGCTGAAGAAGCGTATCTCCTTTTTTTACATAATCCCCGTTTTTCACATACCATTTGATGATTCTTCCGGGAATCGGAGAATTCAATTGTTGTGGTCGCTGTTCCTGATAAAGCGTACTCACATTTCCCATTACCTTGATATTCTGTGTCCACGGTAAAAACAGAGTGATAATTCCGCCAATCAGGATGAAAAGAAACCATCTTTTAACCCTTGATTTTCTATGGATGTGGTATATTTTATTGACTGACTTCAGTTCCATCTTTTTTAGTTTTTGTTAAATAATTTTTTCACATTTCCATTTTCTACCTGAAGATGCTGATCGGCTTCCAGAATAAGATTTTTATCTTCTGAAACAATAATAATGGTGGTTTTTTCTTTTAGTTTTAAAAGATATTCCGTCATTTTAGTTTTAAATGTATCATTCATTCCGTCTAAAGGATCTTCAAGGATTAATAATCTTCTTTCGCCTGCCAAAGCTCTCAGGAGAAGAATTTTCTTTTTGGAGCTGAACGAAATTTCCGTATCGGTTTCGCTGACGTTGGTGAAGAATCCGTTGCTGAACTGGCTGGAGAAATCTTCGACGCCTATTTCTTCTGCAATTTCCAGAATCTGTTCTGCGGAGGTTTCATTTTGTCCGAGAGTGATGTTTTCGTAAACCGTTCCTTTAATGATTGTCATGTCTTCCAGATACATCCCGATCTGGCTTCTTAACGATACTTTATCAATATTTTTTAAAGGGATTTTATCAAATAAAATACTTCCGGAAGTCGGATCATAAAACCCGGTCATCATATTCAGCAGTAAAGATTTTCCTGCGCCGAGCTGCCCTGAAATGATGGTTAAACTATTTTCCGGAATTTTAAAATTGATGTTTTCCAGAATCCTGTGATGATCGTTGAAAGCAAAATTTACGTCTTTAAATTCAACTTCAAAACCATCATTGTTCTGATCGAAAGTAATTTCCCCGAATTTTTCTTCCTGAAGCGTGGTTACTTTATTCAGTTTTGCCAAAGCTGCAATAACGTCGTAATAGCTTTCAAGACTTATGATAAGCTTTTCCACAGCCGCCATAATGCTCAGAACAACGATTTCCGTTGCGATAAACGCTCCGATGTTAAGTTGCTGATTCACCAAAAGGTAAGTCCCGATCACAAGCATCACCAAAGTAATCACCACTTTAAAAGCAATAATAGTTTTATACTGGAAAACCAGAACGCGGAAGTGCGAAGTTCGGTCGTCGAGATATTTTACCACTCTTTCATCGGTTCCTGAAAGATGTGCTTCTGTTTTGGAATTCAGCTTAAAGGTTTTAATGGAAGCCGCAATATCTTCAATCCAGGAAGCTACTTCGTATTTTTTGTCGCTTTCTTCGATGCTGGATTTAATTCCGCTTTCCATGGTAAATCTGAAAATAATGATTACGCAGATCACCACCAAAGCTCCGAATACCAAAAACCACGGATGGTAAAAGGAAAGAAGCAGGATTCCGAATAAAATCTGGATTAAAGCGGTCGGAATTTCAAGTAAGATTTTAGAAATTCCTTTCTGGAGATTCTGGGTATCGAAAAAACGATTAACCAGTTCTGGAAGATAATATTTCCGCGTGGCTGAAAGATTCACTTTCGGAAGTTTTTCGGCAAAAGCAAGGGAAAATTCAACAAAAATTTTCTGCTGAATTTTTTCGATGATCTGCATTACTTTCAGTCTGAAATAGCCGACAAGCCAGGTTCCCAGAACTACAAAAGCGATCAGAATATAAATAGAAGTTGCCATTGTAGCTCCCATTACAAAACTGACGATAGACTGTATTCCAAGCGGAACGCTCAACTGAACAAGACCATTCAGGATGGCATAAAAATAAATATTGGTGACATCTTTCTTTTCCTTCGTGACGTATTTGAAAAGATTGTAACCGTGCTGTTTAGGAGAAGTTTCCATTTGTGTTTTATTATTTTATAAGGTTAAAGGTGATAAAACGCAGATAATCCAAAACATACTTTTTGTGATCTATTTTATTGATATGATTGTCGGTAAGTTTCGGAAGATGTTCGCTGAAAAACTGCTGATCGTGAGCGGTTTCCAGTAAAGTGCTTGCAAATGATTTCGGATAAGGGAAATCCGGTTTTGCTTCTGCAATGATGTCTCCGATAAATGCGCAAAGACTTTTTAACGGACTGAAAACCATTTCTTTATTGATTTCGTCGACTTCTTTTACCAGATAAGCTTTGCTGCTTTCTGCAATAACGATATTGTGAAGTTTTGTAAGGTCATAATCCTGAATTTTATCATCGGTTTCATCATTATGCGTGATGATTTCGAGGATTTTTTCCATTTTTTGCTGAGGTTCTTTAATTTCCTGAAGCCTCAGTTTGGAAATGAATTCAATGTAAGACCAGTACCAGTTGAGAATATAGGTAAGAAGTTTATGTTTTGAAGAAAAATACCGGTAAACTGTCGCCTCTGTTGAGTTGATCTTTTGGGCTAATTTTTTAAAAGTAAAACTTTCAAAACCGGTTTCGTAAATCAGTTCAATTGAATTTTTGACAATGGCACGTCCGATCTCGCTGTTTTCGGGATCTTTAAGGTAAAGGTGTTCGTTGACTTTAAATTTTACTTGAAATTCCATGATAAATTAAATAACTATATTTTTTGATAGCAAAATATATACCGAAAAATGTTTTAGTATTATTTATAATAGTAATACTATTATTTTGAATTTTCTATGAACAATGTTCCAATATAAAAAGACTGTTTTTTTAAGCTAAAAATTATCTTTGTAATAAATAATATAAGATGTATAGATTTTTGCTAATTGTTGTGGTTGCTCTATTTTCCATAGTTCAGGCGCAGATTCCGAAAGTGAGCAGCGGAAAGATTGAAAGAATATCAGATTTTAAATCTCAGTTTGTAACACCGAGAAACATCGATGTTTGGCTTCCTGAAAATTATTCAGCATCTAAGAAATATGCAGTTCTGTATATGCAGGACGGACAAATGCTTTACGATTCTGATCTCACGTGGAACAAACAATCCTGGAACGTGGATGAAACTGTTGCGGAACTGATTAAATCCCAAAAAATACAGAATACCATTGTTGTAGGAGTGTGGAATGATTCCAAAATGAGGCATTTCGATTATTTTCCGCAGAAACCTTTTGAAAGTTTATCCGCAGTGGAAAGAGATACCGTTAATCATCAATTGAAAAAAGCAGGAAGAGCCAATGAAAAGTTTTCTCCCAATTCAGACAATTATTTGAAGTTTTTGGTGAAGGAGCTTAAACCTCTGATTGATAAAAAATATTCAACTTTTCAAGACAGATCTCATACTTTTATTGCCGGAAGCAGCATGGGCGGATTGATTTCGATGTATGCCATTTGCGAATATCCTCAGATTTTTGGCGGAGCAGCCTGCCTTTCCACACACTGGACGGGAACTTTTACCAATGAAAATAATCCTTTTCCTGAGGCTGCTTTACGCTATTTAGACAAAAAATTACCCGATCCGAAAACTCATAAAATCTATTTCGACTGCGGAAATCAGACTCTAGATGCGCTGTATCCTGAAATTCAGAAAAAGGCAGATGCAATTATCAGAAAGCATGGTTATTCTGAAAAGAACTGGAAAACGTTATACTTTCCCGGTGAAAATCACAGCGAGGAAGCATGGGCAAAAAGACTTTCGAAGCCTTTGGAGTTTCTTCTTTGAAGAGAATTTTAGATAAGCAGTTTTTTTCAATAATCAGTATTTCTGGATTTTGATTGTTCATAAAATCAATGCATCTTTGAGATTTAAATGTAATTAATAACACATGAGTTATAGAACGTACAATATTATTATCAAAATTAACGAAGAATCAGAGAAGGAAGATCTGAAAAATAGGTTGACCGAATATTTTAAGTTTTACAATATCAGAGAATTTTTTACACCTTTTAGAGGGATTGTCTGTCAGGCGAATAACAAATTTAAGGAATATTCTTTTGAACAGTTTCCGGATCAGTTTTTCCGGAATCAGGATGAGGTTGAAGACTATTATTCTGAATCTGAAAATCATGCGCTTGAATTTTCTAAGAAGAACGGAGATCTGGAAGTGGTGTATGTGGAAGTAGATTGTTTCGGAGGAAGATGTGCTTCAAATGGTTTTGTGATACAGAACGGTGTGAAAACCCAAAATGAAGATGTTTTTCATTCCGCACACATGAAACTGCTTCATGCGATTGATTCCCAATATGATTCATGGCACTTTTATCCTTTCACCAGAACTTTTTTTACTGATAAAGGCGGCATCAACGGTGAAATCCTGAATTTTACTTTTCTGGCGGTTCTGATGGCTTTTAATATGGAAGTAGAACACAATCCAGACTTTGAGTTTAACGCGGCAGAAAATGAAATGCAGATTCTTCTTAAAGATAAGTTTGAAATTTATCTGATGAATCTGGGAAGAGAAAGAATTAAAGTATTGGGAAGATTATTCGATAACAGGGCAGAAACGATTAATGAAGTAAAAAACCTTTTAAACGAAGCATTGCAGGGATTGGAGTATTATATAGAAATAGATAATTTTGAAAACGGAGAGAAAGATTCGGTTTCCAGTATTTCCAGAGAAAAGTTTCAAAGTGTTGCCAGAGTGAGTTACAGAGCGCAGATTTTTAATGAAATAAAAATTGATTTTTCGCCTGATGTAAAAGAACCTGTTAAGAATGTCACAACAAAGAAGGAAGGTTTTTTCGGTAAAATTTTTAAAAATATTTTTGGAAAATAAGTACAGTTGCCTTTGGTTACAACATTTTAGGAAGGGCAAATTTACAATATAATTTTGGGGTAATTTACATTTTATTAAACTGATAAAAAGCATCCTTACAGACATTGCTTTCTTTAAAATAAAAGTTGATAATTCATCTGTTTTTATTAAATTTGTCAACCTTTAACTATTAAAATAAAATAATAAAAATAATATGAATCTTCACGAGTATCAATCAAAAGAGATTTTATCAAAGTATGGAGTAGCTATCCAACGTGGTTTCGTTGCAAACAACGTAGATGAAGCTGTAGCTGCTGCTGAAAAACTAACTGCCGAAACAGGCGCACAGGGATGGGTTGTAAAAGCTCAGATCCACGCAGGTGGCCGTGGTAAAGGGGGTGGTGTAAAGTTCTCTCCAAACATGGATAAACTTAAAGAAAACGCTCAGAACATCATCGGAATGCAGTTGGTAACTCCACAAACTTCTGCTGAAGGTAAAAAAGTAAATTCTGTTTTGGTTGCAGAGGATGTATATTATCCGGGAGAAACGGAAACTAAAGAATTTTATGTTTCTATTCTTTTAGACAGAGCTGAAGGTAAAAATACAATCGTATATTCTACTGAAGGTGGGATGGACATTGAGCACGTTGCTGAAGTAACACCTCATCTGATCCACAAAGAAATCATTGATCCGGCTTTGGGACTTCAGGGTTTTCAGGCTAGAAAAATTGCTTTCAACTTAGGTCTTGAAGGGAATGCTTTCAAAGAATTCGTGAAATTCATCGGTTCTCTATACAATGCGTATACAGGAATTGATGCATCTCTTTTCGAAATCAACCCTGTGTTGAAAACTTCTGATAATAAAATTATCGCAGTAGATGCTAAAGTAACTTTGGATGACAACTCATTGTTCCGTCACAAAGATTTAGCTGAGCTTAGAGATACAAGAGAAGAAGATCCAATGGATGTTGAAGCTGGTGAAGCTGGTCTTAACTTCGTAAAACTAGACGGTAACGTTGCTTGTATGGTAAACGGAGCAGGTCTTGCAATGGCAACAATGGATATCATCAAATTATCCGGTGGTAACCCTGCAAACTTCCTTGACGTAGGTGGAACTGCAGATGCACAAAGAGTACAGACGGCTTTCGGAATCATCTTAAGAGATCCAAATGTAAAAGCAATCTTAATCAACATCTTCGGAGGTATCGTAAGATGCGACAGAGTTGCTCAGGGAGTTGTAGACGCTTACAAAGCAATGGGCAGCCTTCCGGTTCCATTGATCGTAAGATTACAGGGAACTAACGCGGTTGAAGCTAAAAAATTAATTGATGAGTCTGGTCTTCCGGTTCACTCTGCAATTACTTTGGAAGAAGCTGCAAACAAAGTAAAAGAAGTTTTAGCATAAGACTGAAATTTTTAAAATACATTAAAACCGTTTCATTTTTTTGGAACGGTTTTTTCTTTTTTCATCAAATTAAAAATCTTTTGTAATTTGTCGCTGAAAAACTTAATATGCCATGAAAAATATACAAATTCCGAAACCGTGTTCAGAAAACTGGGAAATGATGTCTCTGCAGGAAAAAGGACGATTCTGTTCCGTCTGTAATAAATGTGTGATTGATTTTACACAGAAACAGCCCAACGAAATTCTACAAATCATCGATGAAAAGCAAGATGAAGAAATCTGCGGAAGATTTTATAATCATCAGTTGAATACTGCTAATCCATCTGAAAAGATAAGAGTTCAATTCTTTAAACATATTCCTGCTCATTTTCAAAATAGCAGAATCGCATTAACTCTTCTTTCCGTTATTTTATTTTTAACGGGCTGCTCAAAACAAAAAGAAGAGTCTTACGCAACGACAGATCTTCTCATGATGGAAGAAGATTCTATCCCTGAAAATAAAAATTATGTAATAGGCGAGGCTAAAATAAACGAAAGCGATTCCTGTGCGAAAATTTCGAAAAAGGTTAGTTTAATAACGAAAGACACATCTTCAAAAAATAGATAACTCAAAATAAAGAAAGTGATATAATTAAATAAGTTATTCATTTTAAAATTGTTATCTTTACAGGAAAGGCTTAAAAATGAGACTGCGTTTATCCTTTTTTCTCTTTTTATTTCTTACTTGTCAATCTCAAATTGTCAGCCATTACTCCCTGTCTCACGGAAAAGAAATTCAGTTCGAAGATAAAAACCATTATCCTTTTTCTTTAATTCAGAAAGATTTTTTTGTGATTAATTCTCAGAAAAAGATGGATGAAATTTTTAAACTTATTCATCAGAAAAATACAGGAAACAGATTTTCGCCTGTTCCTTCCATCACTGAAGATGAAACGTATATTATTGTAAGACCTCAGTTAAAAAACTCCAATGATATTTTAATTGAAGCCATTACTTTTGATAAAAATATCCTCTGCATAAAAGCAAAAGAATTCAGCAATCCGGATTTTGATGAACAAAGCAGAATTCCGCCAGATATTTTATTAAAGCTAAAAGAAAATTTGCTTATTAAAAAAGTCACCATGCAATACTAATATATAAAATTACTGTCATGAAAACTAGAACCTTTATCGTCTCGTGCCTTTTGATTGCAGCACAGGTTTTTGGTCAGCAGAACTACTGGTCGAAACTACAAGAAACAAAAATAGAACGGGAAAATCTGAACCCGAGATGGACGACTCCCAATAATTTTTCTCTATATCAAGTTGATCTGGGAAAAATTAAATCCGATCTTAAAAAAGCACCCCAGCGTTTTTCGGGAGATGAAAGCCTTATGATTAAATTTCCGGATTCTGACGGGAAAATAAGAGATTACATCGTTCAGGAAGCTTCTGTAATGGAGCCGGAACTACAGGCGAAATTCCCTGAAATACGTTCTTACACAGGCTGGCAAAAAGAGCATCCCGAAAATACAATCCGTTTCAGTGTTACCCCTTCTACAGGAATCAGTGTGATGTATTTTGATAACTGGGAAATCAGTTATCTCGACAGTTACACAAAAGACAATTCTGCATTTATTTTATACAAGAGAAAAGATCTTCCGAAAAACGACCGGCTTTTTGAATGTCATGTCGAAAACGAACTGGATAACTTAAAAAGCAACGGAACAGCCAATAAAGCCCCTCTGGTTTCGGACGGACAGTTCAGAAAATACAGACTCGCTCTCTCTGCGACAGGAGAATATACCACGTTTCATGGCGGAACAGTTGCTCTGGCAATGGCAGCAATGGCAACAACAATGACCAGAGTAAACGGAATTTATGAAAAAACGATCTCTACAACCATGATGATGATCGCGAACAATAATCTGTTGATTTATACCAATGCAACAACAGATCCTTTTACCAATGGAAACCCAAGCAGCATGATAAACGAAAACCAGACCAATACAACGGCGGTCATCGGAACTGCGAACTACGATATTGGTCATGTTTTCGGAACAAACAGCGGCGGTTTGGCAGGATTGGGAGTGGTATGTGTTTCAGGCAGTAAAGCAAGAGGCGTTACAGGTTCCGGAGCTCCGATTGGAGATCCTTTCGATATCGATTATGTTGCGCACGAAATGGGACATCAGTTTGGAGCAAACCACACATTCAGAGCGGCAACTTCTTCATGTGCCGGTAACTTCAATAACGCGACTGCTTTCGAACCGGGAAGCGGATCTACGATTATGGCTTATGCAGGGATCTGCGGAGCAACCAATAATGTTCAGAATAACAGTGATGCTTACTTTCATGCGGCAAGCGTTTTGGAAATGTACGCTGTTTTGCAGAGAGCTTCAGACTGCGCCGTAAAAAATTCTAATAGCAACGGAGTTCCTACCGCAGATGCCGGAGCAGATTATACCATTCCGCAGGGAACTGCTTTTGTCTTAACGGGAACAGGAACAGATCCGGATGGAGATCCTTTAACCTACCTTTGGGAACAGTATGACAATACAAGCAATACGCAGCCTCCGGTTTCCACAGGAACAGCCGGACCGGTCTATCGTTCTTTAACTCCTACTGTTTCTCCGTCAAGATATTTTCCTGTGCTGAGTTCGGTGGTAGCGAATAATCTTATCCCGAAATGGGAAGTTACTCCAGGTGTTGCAAGAACTCTTAATTTTTCTCTTTTGGTAAACGATAATAAAGCAACAGGAAATCAGGCAGCAAGAGATGTTATGGTGGTTACCGTAACGAATGACGGACCGTTTAAAGTAACTTCTCAGGCTACGACAGGAATAAATTATAATGGAAATACTTCCGTTCCGGTAACATGGAATGTAGCAGGAACAAGTACAGGAGCAATTAGTACACAGAACGTATCTATTTTACTTTCTAAAGACGGTGGTTTAACGTTCCCGACTGTTTTGGCAGCAAGTGTTCCGAATAATGGTTCCGCTAATGTTACGATGCCAAATGAAAATGTTTCGTCTGCGAGAATTATGGTAAAAGCGGTGGGAAATATTTATTATGCACTCAATACATCGAGTTTCTCTATTACTCAGGTTGTTCTTACAACGGCTGAAACTAACGTGAGAAACTTCTCGATTTATCCGAATCCTTCTCATGATGTTGTCAATATCAGACTTAAAAATTCATCACAGAAAGCAGATTATACGCTTTACGATGCTTCAGGCAGATTAATTAAAGGCGGAAATTTCAAGGGTGAAACTCAGGTAAAAGTTAATGATCTGATGAACGGAAATTATGTGATCTCTCTGGTTTTTGAAAATGGGGAGAAAATAACAGAAAAATTAATCATTAAAAAATAAATTACTGATTCATAAAAACAGAAAAGCAACCACTATTCGGTTGCTTTTTTTATTTAGTCCTGATTTTCGTTGATTAAATGATCTCCGTTCGTAATACTGATACTTGTAGGAGTAACAAGCTGAATTCCGTCCTCATCAAGACGCTGTTTGATCTTTAAATAAGCTTCGCTCTTGAGCTGAACCATATTCGCGCCCACCTTCATCCAGAATTTAGCCTGAATATTGAAAACACCCTGTTTCAGATCTGTAAAAATAACTTCTGCAGTATCCAGTTTATCTACATTTTCGAGATTTTTAATAATGTCGAGCATTCCTTTTTGTGCTTTTGAAATATCTTCATCGGCAGGAATTTCGAAATTTAGAATAATTCTTCGCTGAGGTGATGCGGTAATGTTGTAAAATGGGGCATTAAAAACCACCTGATTCGGGATGTAAGCTTTCTTTCCGTCGTCTGTAATAATTTTAGTCGTTAAAAAACCAATTTCCTGTACGGTTCCGGAGTGGGTTCCTATCGTAATATAATCTCCTACTTTAAAGGCTTTATCTATTCCGATCAGCATTCCTGAAAATATACTGGACACCAGATCTTTTAATGCAACCCCTGCAATAACCCCCGCAACTCCTAAACTTCCGATGAATTTCCAGAGAAAACCGCTGAAACCCATAATTTCCAGCGCAATAAACGTTCCCATTACCATAATCAGAAATCTGAATACGCTGATTAATGTAACCAGTGAACTTTCTTTTTTGCTTTTCGGAAAAAATTTGTGGAAAAGTTTTACGGCGCCCTGACTGAGATATTTACTGGTGAATAAAAAGAAAGAAAATACCAGAATTCCCACAATAAGTTTTGGGGTAAGTTCTGCAAATTTCAGATACCAGTTCTGTATTACATTATAAACAACATCGATATAGCCTAGACCACTTTTCTCCATGAATAAAAAAAATTTTAGTTAAAGATATAATTTTTAAACAAAAATTTTGCCAGTTCCAAAAACTCTACTAAATTTGTGGACTAATAAGAGCAAAATATTATGTCAATTAAACTAGGAGATACCGCACCCGATTTTCAGGCAGAAACTTCTGCCGGAGATATTAATTTCTATCAGTATTTAGGAGATTCATGGGGAATTCTGTTTTCGCATCCCGCAGATTATACTCCGGTCTGTACTACAGAACTTGGATATACTTCGAAATTGAAGGAGGAATTTGATAAGCGCGGAACCAAAGTAATTGCGCTGAGTGTGG
>NZ_JBBCQL010000026.1:0-30502 GCF_037149975.1 Chryseobacterium sp. VD8
TAAAATCTCAGGAATAAAGATCAATATATTGAAACTTAGTGGAATGTCTGCCGTCATTAAAGATTGTTTAATAAGGATTAGTAACAACCGTTTTATGTCAGCTGTTTAAATCTAAACTTGTCTGAACTTTTTTACCTCAAAAGATTGTAACACTTTAGTTATTTAAGTGTAATACTTAAATGGAAAGAAAGGGCAAAATAAGTAAAAAAAAAATCAAAGATTTTTTCTCTTTGCAGACTTGCGAAATACTTTACATACATCCAATAAAGTCTTTTGTAACTCTTTCGCGGTTAAATTTAAAATGAGTTTAAACTTTCTTTAAAAAATTAAATAAAGATATTCTAAAAACGTTTAATAGCTGAACCAATTTGCCATAAAAATAATTATAGAAACAAACGATTCTCTTTTTAAATCCATATAATCGTTTGTATGTCTTTACCGGTTTCAAGCTTTTCTTTTTTTCGTATCTCTGCCTTTAATGGCAGTAAGTACGTTTCGTGTTTGGAATCAAACCAGATAGCTGTCTCCCATTCGCTCTCTCCAATTCGTGCTTTTGCCTTTAGTCTTCCCCATCCTTCTTCTTCCGATTTTAAATTTTTTCTGATTTCTTTTGCCAGCTTATTCGGAAGCGAAACAAAATACCAACCGCCCTTTCCGGAGGACTGCCATATTTTTGTAGTAAATTCATACTTTAGTCTTCCTCTTTTTTTCAGATTCATAGTTGTTTTATAGTCGATGATTTAATCAGAATAATGATCTTATTTTATTTGTGAATTTTGATGGACTAACTTTTGTCGGTTTAATGGTATTACAACCATTAAAAGTGGCAAAAGATTTCATCATCTCTACAAACGATTCTTTCCATAATTCGCTGTCAATACTTGTATTTTCAATGTGTAAATGGATGATTTCAAATTCTTTTTCTTTTCTGTGCGCTTTACAATCCACCCGTCCTATAAAGGTGTCGCCAAATAATACAGGTAAACAGAAATAACCGTATTGCCTTTTCTCTTTTGGTGTGTAACATTCAATCTTAAAATCAAAATTAAAAAACTGTTTTATTCGGTCCCGATGAATAATTGAATTGTCAAATGGCGATAAAATATGAATGTCTGAACTGGTTTTGTTTGACAAATTTTCCAGTGAAGTTTTATTCACAAAAACAGAAGACATATTTTCAATATTTACTTGTTTTATGGTTCCTTCCTGAAGCATTGATTTTAAGACGGTGTCAACATTTTTTCGTATTAATTCTCCTGTTTTAAGATGGGTAATTTGCTTTACTGTGGTAAATCCGTAGGCTTTCAAATAGGTTTTTACTAAATATTCAGCAAATTCGATTTCAGTTGGTAAGGTTGTATTAATCGTGTTCGGTAAAACATTTTCAGTAAGATCATAGGTTTTTTGCATTCCCTTTCTCCCTGTAATCATTAAATCACCTTGCAAAAAAAGTCTTTCAAGAGCTATTTTTGTAGGTTTCCAGTTCCACCAGCTTCCCGCTTTTTTGGTTTCATTTTCAAAATCCCTTGCTCTTTTAGGACCTTCTCCACGAATCGTATCCAAAACGTATTTCATCACTTTTGGGTCTGTATTGTAATAATGCGTTTTGCTTTGTTTCACCTCTGCCATTTGAGGCAATGCAAACCGAAAATCCTTTATGGGAAGATAAGACGCAGCATGAAACCAATATTCAAATATTTTATGTTCTTCAACCAATTCATCTAAATATTCTGCTTTATAATCTGGTATTCTTGTCCAAAGTGTATGATGATGGGCTCTTTCAACAACTGATAAAGTGTCAATTTGTAGATAACCAAGATGTTCTAATGCCTGAAGAACTGCATTTTTACCTTTTCCAAAAGGATATGGTTTTATTAATCCCTGACTTTCTAATATCAAAAAACGAAGTTGTGATAAAGTCAATTCTTCCGTCATAATTGTAATTAAAGAATAGAAATATATGTTTTTTTAGTTAAAAAGGAAAATTGGTTTGATATTGATTTTCGATAGCTTCATAAGGAATTTATGTTTTCTCAACATAGTATTAATTCTATTGGGTAATAAAATATCATAAAATTCCATCATTTGGATAGTTTGTTAACTATAGTATTTTAGATTTTTGCTTTCTCTCTTAATTTTTTAAACTTTTCCTTTTCACTTTTTTTTAATTTAGCCAGCAATTGCGATTCAGAATCTATTTCATTATAGTCTATTTCTAAGCTTGTTAAAAACTGTCGCATTTCTTCCCAATGGTCTCCATAAAGTCTGTTTAAAAGTTTATATAAATAAGTCCAATCATAATGCTCATATATAAGCTTGCATTTAGCCACTTCTGAGTTTTTTAAAAAATTATAAACACGGTACTCATATAAACTACGAAACATTTTTTCGTTTATAATTTTTCGCTCTAACATTCTTTCACAGATTTCAAATAGTCCTAAATAATCTTCAATTTTTATCCAATCATCAATTTCTGTTGGTTTTATTGTCTGCCACCTTCCTTCTCTAAAATCATTGTGTACACATCTCCTGTCTTGATGATGAAAAAGTTCTCTAAGTGTAAGCCAAAAATTTGCTTCATTAAAATTCGCATCTTTTTTTATCTGAGTTAATGAAATAACCAATGCAGCTAATGCGCCCAATCCAGATAAAAAAGTTCCCCACAATGCTAAGTCATTTAGTTCCATAATAAAATTTTTAAATTATACAATACGATTTGGATAACATCATATAAAGTAACCAAGATTGCGATTTCGAAACAATTACTTTCTGCTACACATAGTTCAACAGAAGCAAAAACTTGATTTAACAAATAAAAGTCACTTGGGGTATGTGATGTTATGTGATATTTTGACACTCAATATTAGTTTAAACCAATAAACACTTTAATTGCCTAGATAAATCTATCCCCAAAAACGCCAGAAAGAATTCCGATAGTAAGTGCAGCTCTCCAATTTGCTGTCATCTTCATTTTTTACCAATTTCTGTAAAGGTAAATATTCTAAGAAACGACCGTTTGTTCATTTAGCAAGAACGGTTTAACTTGGAGAAGATGAAATGTATCTACGAACACAAAACTAGTGCTAGCCGCGGGCTTAAAATCCGAATAGTTTTGTGTCAATGCCAATACCAATTCCCGCCCAATATTTTCGATGATTGTCCCAATGACTTCCAGCTTGGTCTAATCCAAAGTCGAAGCCAAGAGGGATAATAGCAATCGTTATGTTTTTATAAGTGTATGTGATTGCCAATGATGTTGAGAGCATGAAAGCATTATAAGATGTATTGGTATTTTGGAAAAAAGAGTTTGTATTCTTGTCGCTAAGTTCTTGTGCCATAGGTGCAACCATAAAGCCTATCGAAAACTTGTGACTACTTGTAGAATTGTCTAACCAATATCTTTTTCTATCCCATAATGCAACGGGAAAATAGAGTCCAATGTTCTTAACATCGGCTTGTGCTGTCACATATCCTTGCCGATTTTTAGCCCTCACTTTGAATGGTACTGTCATTACCGAAATGGCTGTTAAAGAACTCGGAAAATACCTGTTACTTTTAATGCTCACAAATTCATTTTTTTTTAACTCTGCTTCGTAAAATTTTATTTTTTTGTCAGAAAAATCGACAAACTTGAATTTCAAAGTAGTTAATTGATTAGCATTTGAACTTTCAACAATCTCGGTTGACAGGACTTTGATGTCATTTAAATTTTCAAAGGTTTTTTGATCAACATATGTTTGACTGAAACTTAGTTGACAAACAAGTACAAATGCAAATAGAAAATTGTATCTCATGACTTAGGATTTTTAGGTGTCAAATATATTGAAGTCAATTAATGTTATAGGTTTGTTGCGAATGGTTCGCCACTAACATTTGCATCAACACATTGCGCCAATGCAAACTAAAAAACATTTAAGAAGTCTCCCTCCCCTCCCCACTCTTCACCTTATCCACATGCAGCTTGGCGAGCATTCTTTTGATAATATATTCATCGGCTTTTTGCTGTCCTTCGAAGATTAATTTTCCATCTTCGCAGATCTCAGAAATATATTTGTATAAGCCGTCGTACAGTTCTTTTTGAGTGCCGATGATTCCTGCTACCTTTTTCATTAACTGCGTCTGCTCATCGGCTTTTGCGGCAATAGCCAATTGAAAATCCTGCAGATCCTGAGGTATCGTACTTTTCATTCCCTTATCCTGTAAAACCGTAAGATGGGCATTGACCAATGAAATAAGGTCTGTAAGCTTACTGCCCACTCCTTCGAAATTACGCTTCTTAATATCGGTAAGAATCTGTGTGGTGAGGTTAGTGGGAATCCCAGCTCTTTCAATGCGTATTCGCAGACTTTTAAGAGGTTTCTTCAGGTCTTCTCCTAAAAGATAAAGTGCCTGTGTTGCCTGTTTCTGCTGTACCAAAGCCGTGTTACTGGCTTCTTTCTGTTCTACTTCTGTAATTTTCGACTGAAAAGCATCTTTATATGCCTGTGTATAATTATGATCCTCCTCTGCAAAAAGCAAAAGATCCCTGCTGAAACTAGCCATAAGATCTTTGGTCAGTGGAAGATATTCTTCCTGTTTAATATACATGGTTACTTGTTTTTAATTTAATACTAATATAATAATTTTTATTATAAATTTAATATATAGTTAAACATATTTTTAAAAAATTATATTTTTAAAACTTTTTTAACATCTTTATAAATAATTGAAAACTAATTATTAATAGCCTATACATAAGATAAAATCTATTACTCATCATAAGCAAATAAAAAATATTTATTGGTGAAATTTTGTTCTTCTTGGGATTAAAAAACCTTTGGTTCGCAGGATAATGAATATTGCATACCGTACAAAACGACTGCGCACCAATATTAACAGCTTTTTTCACCCGGCAAAATGCTGTTTTCTGTAGGACGAATTTCTTTTATCTGTTGGCTGAAATCAATTTTCATAAGAGTCAATTGCTTTTTACACCAGAGAAATTCCTGTTCTCTGTAGAGAAAATACCTTTTAACCCTAAGGTAAAACTTTAATCCACTTATTATTCCAGTTCAATGGGGCTATATGGAAGAGGTGCAGATTTTACAGCGATCTGACTTCCATCCTCATTGTAAGCCTTCCCATGGAAAAAACCGGGATTATCACAGTACGTTTGAAGGGCTTTTCTAAACTGCTCTCTGGTTACATGAAGAATTCTTTTTTCGGCTCTTAAATAGATTTTATCTGCTTTTTTATCCATTCCAACTGCAGTAAAATGGAAATTCTCTTTAGTGTCTTCTATTTCTAAAATCAAGCCGGGAAGATTCTGAAAAATATAGGGTCCGTTATTAATAGGAATTTCTTTACAATACCATGCTGTATACTTTCTTCCCCGATACTTTGCCGTGGCTTTGTTACATACATAGCCTAGAATCTCCCTTGTCTCATTTTCAAGTTTCCAGTCAGGAGACGGCTGTTCTTCTTCATATTGGTACATGATATTTGCTTTATCCTGTACTGTAATTCTATTTTCCGGAAAATTTTTTATTAAAACACTTTTCCATTTTTCTGCTAAATTAAGAGACTCACTTAATTCTTTAGCTCCTATTTTCTCCAAATGACTGTATTTCTCCATTAAAGAATCTTTACGCAATACATTAAAATCTGAAAATTTAGAATATTTCTTTCCTATCTGCAGAACGCAGGTTGTTTCCAGATTTTTCTTTTTGGGATCTTTAACAAATTCTGTTTTATAGTAAATATTCTGATAACTGCTGTCAATAACCATTGCTTCATAAGAATCAGGTTTCATAGAAAAATTTCCGCTCACGGAAATCTGGGCATTGGAGAAAAAACTTAAGAATAAGAACAATAAATGTAATAAATTACGGTTATCATAATTCTTTTCATTTGTAATTAGCATTTTGTATCATTAAAATATTCTACGGCTTCTTGTAATTCTGCCCAATTCTTATAATTGTCTGTACATAAAGAATAGGTGACTCCACATAAAGCAGTAATACCAACCCATTGGCTTCAAGCCTTTCCACCTATTACTGTTTTAAGATCATCTCGAGATATTTTTTTTAGTTTTTTCATTATTTTCATGTTTATATCCATTGCTAATTTAACAATATAAATCACATTAAAAAGAAAAATTTTATTATGTTAAATTACTTTTAGATAGACACTTATACACATTTAAAAATACTATCATACAAAACAATCACCTTAACTTTTCTGGAGTTGACAACAGATTAAAAACACAATTAATACCAAAGAAATAAAGAAACAATCACTTCTCATACCTGCTTTTTAAATTTTATTTTCACTTATTGATTATCAATCACTCTTAATCCTTTCTCAAATGTTAATTATTTTTTAAATTTGCACCCTATGATGAAACCTGTTGGAAAATTAATTGTTATCGGAGGTGCTGTAAACAAAGGAAGTTTTGCAGAAACCGATTTTGATCAAAACGTAGAAAAAAACCTGAATTTCTTTGAGAGAGGAATTCTTCGAAAAATTATCAATGAATCGAAGTTAAAAGAGAATTCCGTGATTGAGATTATCACCACTGCCTCTCAGATTCCGCAAATTGTAGGTTCCGAATATAAAAAAGCCTTCGAATTTCTAGGTGCTAAAAATGTAAACATCCTTGACATTCATAACCGTGAGGAAGCAAATTCTGATGCGATTGTTGCCAGAGCCAATGCAGCAGATGTGGTGATGTTTACAGGTGGAGATCAGTTGAGACTGACTTCAATTCTTGGCGGAACAAGGTTTCACGATACCATTTTACTGAAATATCAGGAACAGGATTTCATCTATTCAGGAACTTCTGCCGGAGCCGCAGCAGCATCGGAGAATATGATTTATCAGGGAAGCAGTTCCGAAGCTTTGCTGAAAGGAGAAATTAAAACCACGCAGGGTTTGGGACTGATCGATAACGTAATTATTGATACCCACTTTGTACAGAGAGGAAGAATCGGAAGACTTTTTCAGGCGGTGGTAAACAATCCCAGAACTCTGGGAATCGGTCTGGGAGAAGATACCGGATTGTTCATCCACAATGATGTGATGACGGCGGTAGGTTCCGGACTGGTGATTCTGGTCGACGGAAGGTTTATTAAAGACACCAATCTTACCAACATTAATCTTGGAGAGCCTATTTCTATTGATAATTTAACGGTTCATGTAATGTCGATGAACGATCATTATGATCTTACGACAAAAACGCTGACGATAGAGAATTCTCAGTTTAATCCGATCCCGCAAGACCGTTAAATACGATCTGTAGAGTATGTTCAGACATAAAGGCAGAACAAGGACATATTATCATAATCTGCATATCGCATGTTTATTGTCTTTTGTTGCCGGAATTGTAAATGTTGCCGGTTACCTATCTGTACAGACTCTTACAACTAATATAACAGGTCATTTTGCTTATTTTATTGATGAGATATTCAGTCTTAGATTCTGGAAGGGAACAGTTTACTTTCTGTACATACTTTTTTTCTTTTTCGGATCTTTTGTCTCGAATTTTATAACAGAATTTGCATCAAGAAAAAACAGTAAATATCTGTATATAATCCCCACTCTTATCGAATGCTGCCTTTTACTGGCAGCCGGTATCTGGGGGAATTACTTTATAGTATACAACTCTGTTCTTCTGTCTTTTATTTTATTGTTTGCCATGGGTTTACAAAATTCAATGGTAACCACTATTTCCAATGCAACAGTAAGAACAACCCATTTAACAGGATTATTTACGGATCTGGGTATTGAACTTTCACAGCTTTTCTTTTATAAAAAAGCGGATGATAAAAGAAAGAAACTTTTGTCTTCAATAAAACTCAGGATTTCCATCATCAGTTTTTTCTTTCTGGGAGGTATTACCGGAGGAACACTTTATGGATTATTGAGTTTAAAAATATTAATTTTAGCTGCCCTAACATTGATTTCAGGAATATTGTATGATTTTATCAAAATTGGGTATATTGTCTACAGAAAACAACATTAAAAATGAAAATAATCATCCACGGCGGATTTTTCTCGGAAAGCGACCAAAGCCACGAAGTAAAAACAGCCAAACAAAATTCATTAAAAAATATTGCTCACAAAGCATTTGAATATTTAAAATCCAACTCAGCATTTGATACCGTTGCCTACGCTGTTTCTTTACTTGAAGATGATGATCTGTACAATGCAGGAATCGGTTCGCAGATCCAGAGTGATGGTGTGATCAGGATGAGTGCTGCGATTATGGATGGAGAAACGCAGAAACTAAGCGGTGTTATCAATATTCAGGAGGTGAAGAATCCCGTTTTTGTGGCGAAAGAGCTGATGAAGGAAGACGACAGGGTTTTGGGAGGAAGCGGCGCTAAAAATTACGCAACAGAACATGGTTTCGAGAATTTTTCAACTGAAATTCCGCAAAGAAGAAAAGAATATGAAGCAAAACTGGAAAATGGCGGAAAAGGAACGGTAGGCTGCGTCGCGATTGATAAGGACGGAAAATTAGCCGTTGCCACTTCTACCGGAGGAAAAGGATTTGAAATCCCGGGAAGAATTTCGGACTCGGCAACAGTTGCCGGAAATTATGCCAATTCTTTCTGTGCGGTAAGCTGTACCGGAGTGGGTGAAGATATTGTAAGCAATGCCACTGCAACGAAAATTGTAACCCGAGTTACCGATGGCATGACGATAGAAGAAGCGTTTACAAAAACTTTCGACGAGTTAAAAACCATTGATGGCTTTGCAGGTGCTATTGCGATTGATAAAAACGGAAATATATACCATCAGGACTCTTATCCCACTATGGTTTTTGCAAGTTTTGACGGAGAAAATTATGAAGTTTTCAATTAAATTTAACATTATTTTATAAGTCTGTTTATTTTTTTGGCACACATTTTACATGATTACTAACATCAAACTTTAATATTAACTTAAAAAAATAGAAATCATGGGAAATAAGACAAAAGGCTTATTAGCGTTATTAGGATTAGGAGCAATTGCATACTGGAAATACAAAAATTCTTCTGAAGAAGATAAGCAAATGGTGAAAGATAAGATCAACACCGCAAAAGACAACCTAAACAAATGGGGAAATGATCTTAAAGATAAAGCCAACAATGTTGCTTCACAGGTAAAAGACAAAGCAAACGACGTAGCTTCTCAGGCTCAGGATAAAGCGGAAGATCTTAAGAATAAGGCTCAGGAAGCGGTAAGCTAGAACATAAATAGTTTATTTTAACATTCATATATACAGGAAAGTCATAGTAATTTTTTATTACGATGACTTTTTTTGTGCTTTAATCGCGAAAACCAAAGGAATTTTATTTCCGAACTGAGGTATTCTCCATTTTCCTTTTTCAAATTCTTCAACATGCCTGAAACACGGATACGGCGACCAGTCGAATTCCTGAAATCTTTTAATCTGAAGATCCTGGTCAATTAAATTCTGAAGAACTTCCGCCAGAGAATGGTTCCACATCACATAATCCTGAACGATGTCCGCAGACTGATCTGCATAGGTTCCTTCATAGGTTTCCATAATCGGCTTTTCGTTGAAATAATTGTATTGTACGCCTTTAAAATCGTCATCGTACATCCAGACTACAGGGTGAAATTCTGCCATGATGAATTTCCCTTCCGGTTTCAGAAAGTGGTTAATCACTTTTGCCCATTCTCCCAAATCGGGAAGCCAGCCGATTGTTCCGTAGCTTGTAAAAACAATGTCGAATTTCTGATCGAGAACATCAGGAAGACTGTACAGATCTGTGCAGACAAATTCTGTATCGGTTTCTGCTTTCTGAGCTAGATCTTTTGCTGCTGCAATGGCTTTATCCGACAGATCAATTCCCGTAACTTTCGCGCCCATTCTCGACAGCGAAACAGAATCCTGCCCGAAATGACACTGAAGATGAAGAATGGTTTTTCCTTCAATATTTTCTAAAAGTTGCAGTTCGATGGAATTCAGGGAAGTTCTTCCTTTCAGAAACTCGTCTACAAAATAAAAATCGGATTTGAGATGAGGTTCTACTTTCGCATTCCACGAATTTTTGTTGATTTCAAGATAATTTTCCATTGTTTTTTAGTTTTATTGATAAGTCTGTTTAAACTTTTTACCGCAAAAGATGCAAAAGATTTTAACACATTAGTTATTTAAGTTTAACATCTATACAGAAAAAAGAGCACATAAGTTAAAAAAATCAAAGATTTTTTTCTTTGCAGACTTTTGAAATACTTTATATAAATCCGATAAAGTATTTTGTCTCTTTTGCGGTTAATTCTGAAATTAATTTTAAAACAGCTTTCTTAATCAGCTTTAAAATATTAAAATTACCAACCCTGAATCACATAGTTTTTAACCAAAAGCTTTCTTTCAGGTTGTGAAGCATCTTCCGGCTTAAACCACACTTCTATCCTGCTTCCGTAATAATCTCCCCAATCGCCCTCCTGTACGTTAAACTGTTTACTCAGAGGAAATTCTTTCAGTTCATCACTAAGATTTTCCACCTTCACTTTAGTATCTTTTGCAATTTCTTTTTCAGACAAAATTCTGTTGGTGGTAAGATCAAACATTTTCAGATAAACAGTTCCTTTTTCAATTTTATTAAGGAAAACCTGATATTTATAGGTTCCGGGCTGATTATAATCATAAAGGATCACCTCCGGTTTATCGACTTTAAACAGAGGTTTTTCGTCACTAAAAGATAGTTTTAAAGGCATATCTACTTTCACATTATTGGGATTGGAAATATCTCCTTTGTATTCTTTGTAAGGACTTTTTGGAATCAGGACTGTAAAGAAAACAGCCGTAATAAACATAAATACGACGGAAAGAATGATCTGTACGAGACCTTCTTTGAATCTTTTCTTAAAAATTTTTGATATTCCTAAAATAATATATCCCAAAGCAAGCATAATCGGCGTTATGAAGCATAAATTCCAGATGATTTTATTTACAGGTAAAATTAGCATCCATATCCAGCAAAAAATACCGACACATGAAATGAAAAACGGCGCAGACCATTTTCCGTTGAATATTTTGAAAAAAATTGCTTTTATCATAGTTTTTCTAATAGTTTTTTCTTCTGTAAGGTAAATTCTTCCTCCGTTAAAATGCCGTTTTCTCTTAATTTTCCTAATTTTTCGAGCTGCTCAAGAACGCTTTCAGAAATTACATCCTGTTCTGCAGAGGATGTTTCCGAAACGTCTTCCCTGTTGTATATTTTACTGATGAACTGGTAAAAATCTTCAGCATAATCTTTATTAAAAAACGACTCAAACTCAAACATTTTGTCTTTTGTATGAATTCTGATGTTCGGCGATACAAAGTTTTTGACGAAGCTTACTTCAAGAATATCCTCATTAAGAAATTCATTCACTTTTGCAGGTGAAAACATCGCTTTGGAAACTGAAATCATTCTTTTTGGAGTCGTAAACAGAATTCCGGCATCCGTAGTTTTTGCAAACTGTGCATCGGTAATCGCTAGAATCACTTCGTCAAGATCAAGAATGTAAGGAAGTTCCTTAATTTCTCCCTTTGTAAACATAGAAAGACTGGCTCTTAAAACTTCCAGCTGATTTTTTATTTCTTTCAGTCGTCTTTTATAAAGATCTTTTGACAGCACCCTTCGTCCTGAATCTGCAACTGCAGGTACATTTTCAGAAATATTTTCCTGAATTGTTTCCCGCTGAACAATTTCTCCGTTTTGGAGCAGGCTTTCAATGTCTTTTAAGCTGAAACGGTGCAGATCCGAAAGCAATTCTTCATTCAGCACACTCGCTTTTTCAAGGCATGAATTACAGATGATATTTGCGTCAGAAAGCTTATTTTCACCCAGCATCATATCGATTGAAGTCAGTTCTTTTCCACACAATCCGCAATGATTATTCATTGTAATATCTTATTATATTTAACCTGTTTTAATTTTTGATTTAGCTAAACAAGAAAAACAGGGATTAAAGTCGGTCTAATAATTTTTTCTTCTGTTCCGCAAATTCCTGATCCGTCAGAACGCCCATTTCCCTAAGTTTACCGAGCTTTTCCAACTGTTCAAAAATAACTTCCGGAGCTTCTTTCTGTACACCGGAGTTCTGCTGTACCGGATTTGAATCCTCAGGCTTTTGAAACGGATTCTCAGCAACCGGCATATTATAGAGATTAAAAGACGAAGACTGAATTTGTTGTTGTTGAACAGGCTGATTCACTTTCCCATGCAGATATTGATTAACTGCGTTGCAGAAGTTGTTCCCGTCACTTTTGTTATGAAGCTTAAATTCTGCTGTGGAACCGTTTTTAGAGAAAATTTTTAACGTTGAATATAAAAGACTTTCCACATGCTCAACAGAACGTATATGTTCGAAGAGATATTCATCTTTCTGCACATTTCCAAAAAGCTTTTTATCTATGAAAACCACTCTTTTCTGCGTAGAAAACAAAAGTCCTTCCACCTTCGAAGGCATGGTAAGACCTTCTGCAATAGCGGTTAACTTTTCATTATTTTCTAAAATATGAACGAGTTCTTTTACTTCACTGTTTACAAAAATACTCAGCCTCGCATTCAGGGCAACAATCTGATCCTGAATATCATCAAGTCTGGTCACTGTTCCGCCAAATCCAAAAGAAGGAGTTTGGGAACGCTGTACATTTGAAGTCTGTGAAGAAGCCGGATTTTCAACTTCGCCGATTTTCCCCTGCAAAATAATTCCCCTGATCTCGGGCAGGAAAAACTGCTGCAGATTATTGACAACATCCTTATTGATACCGGAAGCTTCATTCAGACATTTGTTACAGAGAATATGATTGTCTGCCAGTTTGTTTTCGTCCAAAAGCGTATCCATAGCTGTTAAAGGAGTTCCGCACAATCCACAAATATTGTTCATTTGGTTTTATGTTTAATAGTTTTAAAAATCACAAAACAATTTTATGATTTTCTAAAATACAAATTTGTAATTAAATCGTATCAACTGAAAATAAAAAAGCATCAGGATTAATGATGCTTTTTTATTCTTCTTATTTATTCTATCCTAAAAACTCTTCCAGAGAAACCGTTTTCTGTTCTCCTGCTTCGATATCTTTATAAGTTACCGTTCCGTTTTTAATTTCTTCTTCGCCTAAGAATACCAGATTTTTAATCCCTTTTTTCTCAGCGTATGTAAACTGTTTGCCAATCTTTGCCGCTTCAGGATACATTTCTGCGGAAACTCCTTTTTCTCTCAGTTGTCGGATTAATTTTAAAGCTTCTACCGTTTCATTTCCACCGAAATTAGCAAAAAGATACTCTGTTTTAGAGGTCGCTCCTTCAGGAAAAAGACCAAGTTCTTCCATCACAAGATAAATTCTGTCTAATCCGAAAGAAATCCCGATTCCCGGAATATTTTTTACGCCAAAAACTTCCGTAAGATTATCATATCTTCCGCCGCCGCCGATGGAACCCATCTGAACTTCATCTGCTTTTACTTCGAAAATCGCTCCGGTGTAATAATCCAGACCTCTTGCTAATGTAATGTCAAAAACAAGGTTCTGAATGTCCACACCGAGATTTAAAGATTGTGTAATAACAAACTCAAGTTCTTCTACTCCTTTCAGCCCAACTTCATTTCCTGCAAATTTTTCTTTTAGCTGAAGAAGATTTTCCAGCGCATCATCCGACTGGTTGAAAAGGAAATCCAGTTTATCAATGGATTCCTGTGCAATTCCTCTTTCCAGCAATTCTTTTACAACACCGTCTTTCCCGATTTTGTCTAATTTATCCAAAGCTACCGTGAAATCTATTAATTTGTCGGTAATTCCTGCAAACTCAGCCAATCCGGAAAGAATTTTACGGTTATTGATGTGGATGGTTACAGAAACTCCAAGCTCCGCAAAAGATTTCAGATACAACTGAACCAGATCTACTTCCTGCAAAAGACTTTCGCTTCCTACCACATCCGCATCGCACTGGTAAAATTCTCTGAATCTTCCTTTTTGAGGGCGATCCGCTCTCCAAACGGGTTGAATCTGATATCTTTTAAAAGGAAAAGTAAGCTGATTATGATTCATTGCCACAAATCTTGCAAAAGGTACCGTAAGGTCGTAACGGAGAGCTTTGTCTGAAATTTGAGAAGTAAGTTTCTGATGACTTTTATTTTCCCAATCTTCCTGATTTACTTTAGAAGTATAATCTCCCGAATTTAAAATTTTAAAAATCAGACGGTCTCCTTCTTCTCCGTATTTTCCCGTTAATGTTGAAAGATTTTCAAAACTAGGCGTTTCCAGTGGCTGAAATCCGAATAACTCAAAATTTTTCTGTAAAGTATTGATGATATATCTCCTTCTTGCAACTTCCAGTGCCGTAAAATCTCTCGTCCCTTTTGCTAAACTTGGTTTCATTTTTATAATAGATAAATGATATTAATATGTATAAGCTGCAAAAATAAGGAATTGAAAGGACTTTTACTACACATAAACCTGTTTAAGCTTTATCTGTAGATAATACTAAACCTCACAGGTTTTAAAAACCTGTGAGGTTTGCCTAATTTGAATAAGCTTAAAAGTCAATGCATTAAAATTATGTGAAAAATCTTTAAAATACTTAAAATGAAAATCCATTTAACAATACAAAAAGATCAGATACTTTCCAATATTTCCAGAATCTCTTCGCCGTAATTTTCTATTTTATGCTTTCCAAAACCTTTGATATCTCGTAACTCTTCTTTTTTAGCCGGTTTATATTTCGCTACAGACATCAGTTCTTTGTTTGAAGCAATAAAATAACTTGGCAGATTCTGTTCTTTTGCTTTCTCGGAGCGCCAGTATTTCAAAGCTTCCAGTATTTTTAATTCATCATTATTTAAGGTTTCATCTTCTGCGGAGTATTTTGCCATTTTAGAATCTTTTACAACACTTTGCTGAACGATTTTCAATTCTTCAAAATACAGCACAACCGACCAGTATTTTTCGTCCTGAACGAAAGCGGTTTCAACTTTTATAATATCGTGCGATTCCAGAAACGCTTCAAGTGTTTTTTGATCTTTTTCAAGTTGTCTGTCGTCTAGTCCGATTTTAAAAACTTTAATTTTCATGGCTTGTAATTTTTAGATTATTTTCCTCCCAACAAAAGAATTTCATCTACACGAATTTCTGTAATGTATCTTTTTACACCGTCTTTATCGTCATACGATCGGTAAGTAAGTTTTCCTTCCACAGCGATTTCTTTTCCTTTCGGAACGTATTTCTGAAATATTTCAGCGGTTTTTCCGAAAGCAACCACATTGTGCCATTGTGTTTCTTCTACTTTTTCACCTTTTGCATTGGTGTAATGATCTGATGTTGCAAGGGAAACGGCGGCTTTTACATTTCCGTTATCGAAGCTGATGATTTCCACTTCTTTTCCTGTAAATCCGATGAGCATAACTTTGTTTCTTAGTGACATAACTTTATTTTTAAATTTAACATTCAGATAAGAGACGTTCATGTTTTTCTCAAATCTCTGTGGCAAAGATTGTTGAATTTCAGAACCGGAGTCGGTAGAAAACTATTTAAATTCGTTTGTAGTCGTTTGCAAACGGATAATTTCGTATCTTTGAAATCCTATGAAGAAGACAATAAAAAGAACGTTCCGTGTTTCCAAATATGTGATTTACAGAGAAACTCTGGTAGACTATAAAGAGCATTTCTGGTCATTTCTGGGAGCGTTTTTCGGAATCGGAATAATTGCTTTCATCCAGTCGCACACTTTGTCGGCAACAGAAAATATCTTTTTAATCGGTTCTTTCGGAGCTTCAAGCGTTTTAATTTACGGAGCCATTCAAAGTCCTCTTGCACAACCCAGAAATTTAATCGGAGGACACGTTCTGTCGGCTTTGGTAGGCGTTACCGTTTATAAAATTGTTCCGGACATCATCTGGCTTTCTGCACCTCTGGCTGTTGCTTTTTCCATCGTTTTAATGCAGTACACAAAAACGCTTCATCCCCCAGGCGGAGCCACTGCGCTTATTGCGGTAAGTTCTACAGGAAAAATTCCGGAACTGGGATATTGGTATGTTCTTTCTCCTGTTCTTTCAGGATGTATTATTTTATTGATTATTGCTTTAATTTTCAATAATATTACCTCAAACAGAAGTTATCCGAATCATAATCGGTTTACATATTTACTGAAGAAAAAACACAAACATCCACACAAAATGAAAAAGCTATGAATTGTCTCGAATGCGGCGAAAAAATTATCGGCAGATCCGACAAAAAATTCTGTAATGATGCCTGCCGAAATGCCTACAACAATAAACAGAACAAGGATTCCAGCAATCTGATGCGCAACATCAATAACAGGCTTCGCAAAAATTACAGAATTCTGACGGAAGTGAATACCGAAGGAAAAACAAAAATTGCCAAATCCAAGCTCGATGGCTTAGGTTTTGATTTCGATTATTTCACAAATCTGAAAGTTTATAAAAACGGCTCCGAATATAAATTTATTTACGATTACGGCTATAAACTTTTAGAAGATGATTTTGTTCTGATCGTAAAAAATCAGGCTTAGAAACAACAAAGATTTTTAAACATGAAAGAAATTGTTCTTATCACGGGCGCAAACGGACTGGTTGCCAAAGAATTGTCTAAAAAACTTGAGAAAGATTATACGGTACGTTTTCTTACGCGAAAAAAACAGAACAGCAACGATTTTGAATGGGATATTAAAAAAGGAACGATCGACGAAAAAGCTTTTGAGAATGTTTCCCATATCATTCATCTTGCGGGAGCGAATATTTCGGAAAAAAGATGGACCGATGAAAGAAAAAAAGAACTGATTTCAAGCCGTGTCGATTCTGCAGCTTTGCTTTTAAAAACTCTGCAAAAAAATAATATCAGATTAAAATCTTTCATTTCCGCTTCCGGAATTAATTATTACGGAACAAAAACAACAGAGAAAATTTTTACTGAAAATGATGACCCGGGAAATGATTTTTTAAGTAAAGTAGTTATTCTCTGGGAGAAAGCTGCGGATGATTTCAAGGAACAAAATGTTGCTGAAAGAGTAGTTAAAATTCGTACTGCAGTTGTACTTTCTGAAAAAGACGGGGCTTTAAAAAAGATGCTTCCACCTGTGAAGATGGGCATAGGCTCACCAATCGGAACCGGAAAACAATATATGCCTTGGATCCATATCAATGATATTTGTTCGATTTACGAATTTGCCTTGAAAAATTCTGAACTTGACGGCGCATTTAATGCGAATTCTCCACAGCATACTACGAACGAGAATCTGACAAAAAATATGGCGGAAGTTCTTCACAAACCTTTATTTATGCCCAATGTTCCCGCTTTTGTTCTGAAACTGATGTTCGGAGAGTTGTCGGAGGCCTTGCTGGAAGGTTCGAGAGCTTCATCCGAAAAAATTCAGAAAGCAGGTTTTCAGTTTGAATTTCCTGAATTAAAGCGCGCTCTGGAAGATTTATTGAAATAAAAAATGTAACGAAGATTGTAAAATCTATGCAAAATATGAACGTACATATTGAAAAGACGGAAATTTTATCTGATAACTGGTACACTTTGAAAAAAGTAACTTTCAGTATTCAAAAAAAAGACGGAACCATCGAACAGCAAAGCCGTGAAGCCTATGACAGAGGAAATGGTGCCGTTATTTTACTTTATAATAAAAAGTCTGAAACAATTATTTTGACAAGACAGTTCAGACTGCCAACTTTTATCAATGGAAATCCAACAGGAATGCTGATCGAAGCGTGTGCCGGATTATTGGACGATGACAATCCCGAAGACTGCATCAGAAGAGAAACTGAGGAAGAAACAGGCTATAAGATCTCAAAAGCTGAAAAAATATTTGAAGCCTATATGTCTCCCGGTTCGGTAACAGAAATTCTTCATTTTTTTATTGCAGAATATTCTACGGAAATGAAAATTACAGAAGGCGGCGGATTGGATGAAGAAGGCGAAAACATTGAAGTCCTTGAACTTTCAATTGATAAAGCATTGGAAATGATCGATTCGGGAGAAATTAAAGATGCAAAAACAATCATGCTGCTGCAATATTTAAGAATTAAAAATATTCTATAAAATTCAAATTTAAATTAATTTTATTCAAGCCATTATGAAACTAATATATACAATAAGTCTTTCTTTATTTTTATCTGCTTCTGTTTTTGGACAGAAAACTGAAAAAGCAGGCCCTAAAGATAAAGCTGTCATTGAACATTTTAAGAATGATTATAAAAAGAAAAATTATAAGAAGTTCGATGGAAAAATGACACTTAATGACAATCAGATATTGTTTGATAACAAAATTATATTCTATGATAAAGCGGATAAAATTACTGAAACGATGCTTAAAGAAGGATTAATTTATCCTCAGCTTTTAACGGAATTTCAGGTTGATAAATTCGAAAACGAAGACAGCGACAGAACGCAGAAACGATTTGCCAAAATTCAAAAAAACTGGAAAGATTCTTTTGAAGTCAATAATATTAAACTGAGTGGTGGTTCTGAACTGAGTTTTTTAAGTACCGATGAAAAGGTAAAGCGTTTTAAAGTGGTTTGTAAAGATCCAAAGTTTCCGAATCTGATGATTTATTATTTTGAATTAACGGATAAAAATGCCACAAAAGATACTTCTGTTCAGGATTTTATTAAGAATTCCAAACTGACGCATATTTTCCAGAGAACAGAGTAAAAAGGATGACTAATAACCATAATATCAATGCAAAAGCATTCTTCAGAAAATATTTTTTGGTAATTATTTTTATTATCATTCTTTTGTTGCAGGATTTTTTTCTCAAACCCTTTGTAAAAGATCTGTATTTAAACGACGATATAAAAAATTTCAAAGAGTTTTCATGGAAATACACGGTTTTTATTTTTACCATTCTTGCCGGAATCATTATTTTCATTTCAAGGAAAAGCATTACGCTTTCGGCTGTGCCTTTAATTTTATTGGGTTTAATGATATTCGGCAGCGGATTTTATTTCGGATTTCATTCTTTGGTGGATAATGCTTTGCTTTTAATCAATTCAGAAACTAAGAATACGGAAATCAATAAAACTTACGAAGTAATTCATGATAAAGAAAAGAAAGTTTTTTGGCTGAATAATGAAAATTCTATTCATGATAAAGAGGATCTTCAAAAAATTAACCGCTATAGAATTTCAAAAGGTTTAAAATCTATTTTTGATCTTCAGAATAATGACACGGTAGAAGTAACGTTTAATAAAGGATGGTTTGATGTAAATTATCTTGAAAAATAATTGCGCTCTGAAAATGTACAATGCAACCAGAAGGAACAAAAATATAGGAACCGAAAATCAAGGTTTCAGTCAAAATAATAAATTGAAAATTTCAACACCTAACGGAACATTAAAGTCTTTTTACGAAAGAATTGGTAAGCATGAAAAAGAATCTAAAATAATAAATGGACACGAATTTTTATTTATCATAGAAGAGCTTCGCGAAAACTGTTATCACTCCTGTTCTGTTTCTGATCTTGAAAAGATAATCGAAAATATTCCTAAAGAAGATTACGGAGATTTAAAGTTTATTGTTTTACGCCAACCGAAAAGAAAGGAGGAAATAATCTCTCCGGTTTGGGGAAGACTTGTTTACAGCTTTGAGTACGAAAACGAATATTTTCCGGCGATAATTTTAGACTCAATAGATTTAAACAAAAAGTTAATATGGTCTAAAAAACAAAGCATCGAAGATCAGAAAGAATTTGAAAGATTAAAAGGAGACGGACATATTTTTACACAAAATAAGAGAAGTTTTATTTCTCAGTTAAATTTAGAGCCTTCAAGAAATACCCAATTGTACAGAACTTTACTGCATGAATTTGGCCATTATGTTCATTATTTAGAAGTTGTTGAAAGACCTTTCGAAAATGATGAAGATTGTGATGCAAAAGAAATTCGTGATGATTATTACTCAGCCTTACCTAAAGTTGAAAAAGAAAATTTTGCCCATCAATATGCTGATCGACTACAAAAAAAATTAACCGAAGAAAAAATAATTCCTTTTAATAGTCTTTAATTTAAAAGATCAAAAATGAAAATCAAAAGCATAGATCACCTTGTTTTAACAGTTGCAGACATTGAAAAAACAGTAGATTTTTACACCTCTATTCTTGGGTTTGAAGTCGTAGTTTTTGGAGAAAACAGAAAAGCACTGACTTTTGGAAATCAGAAAATCAACCTTCATCAAAAAGGAAAAGAATTTGAACCAAAAGCTGAATATCCAACTTGTGGTTCTGCGGATCTTTGTTTTATTTCCAATACCGATATTCATGAAGTTTTACAGGAACTAAAGGAAAAGAATATTGAGATCATCGAAGGAATTGTTGAGCGAACCGGAGCTTTGGGAAAAATACAATCGGTTTATTTCAGAGATCCGGATCTGAATTTAATTGAGGTTAGTAATTATCTGTGAAATAATATTTAAAATTATGCACAAAGATTATCTTAATATTAATTTTCAGGATAAAATAAATTAATACTGAATAAGTTATGATTTTTACATTTTAAAACCTTAATTTTGCACCCCGAAATAAGGATCATCCATTATGAAAAAATTAGGCGAATACAGAAAGCTTCTGGAAGTTGATAAAAATGTAACACTGAAGGAATTAAAAACCATCTACAGGAATACGATGAAAGATACGCATCCTGATAAATTCATCAACGATGAAGCAGGAAAGCTGGAAGCGGAAGAAAAAAGCAAATCTGTGATTGAAGCCTATCATTTTCTGGTAAGCATCAATCCGGAAACGCAGGAAAAATATAAAGAAGAATACACCGAAACCATTACGAAATCCAATATTCAGGATTTTTATCTGGAAAAATCGGTTCTTAAAGTACAGCACCTGAACGGAAATATGTACGAATATCTTGGAGTTCCGAAAAATACCTACATCAAAATGGTGAACTCCGATTCTCCGAGCCGTTTTGCAAGAAGACATATTTACGGAAGTTTCGTCTACAGAAAAGCCGGTGAGGCAATGGCGGAATAATCACCTATTTACAATAAATAAGAGCTTTCAATTAATTTGGAAGCTTTTTTATTTGATTAATTTTTTTTGATTGTCCGTAATTTGTCAGAATAAAAACCTCTGCGATCTCAGTTAAGTTTTAACGCTTCTGCGAACCTTAAAAACTAGTTTGTTTATAAAAAAGTCTTTGCCTGCTTAGCGTTAAAATCAAGCATTATGATTGATAACAGATAATCAATTAAATTTTAATTTTAACGCAAAAGAGTCGCTAGCTTTTTTAAATTATTGAACATACTTTTCGATCACAAAGGCATTTTACTCAGCAAATGAGCAATCATGTTTCTTTTCTTTTTTAAGATTGCTTCGTTGCATCAGAACTACGTTTGCAGATCTTCAGTCTGTTTGCAATGACATAAAAAAACCGCATCATTGCTGATACGGTTTTCGGTTAATTAAGGTGTTATATTAGTCTAAATGTTTTGGCGTAAAACCATCTTCACTTAGTTCTCTGTGTTCATAATCCGCTTTCATTTCAGCTTCATAATCTACTTTTTTATGTTTACCCATTCTTCTCAGAATTGAATCAAATAAAGAGTAAACTACCGGTACAATAATCAGGGTAAGGAATAGAGATGATGTTAAACCACCAATAACTACCCATGCCAAACCTTTGTTCATCTCCGCTCCTGCTCCTGTCGCCAATGCGATCGGCAGCATCCCGAAGATCATCGCAATCGTTGTCATAAGGATTGGACGAAGACGGGCGTGATTTGCCTGTACCAAAGCGTCGTGTGTATTAGATCCTGCTGCTTTTCTGGCATTGGTAAAGTCGACAATCAAAATTGCGTTCTTCGCAACCAGACCAATCAACATAATCATCCCTAGCATCGTAAAGATATTCAGTGAATTTGCTGTTAAGGCAAGAATTACCATTACTCCGATCATTGCCAAAGGAATTGAGAATAATACCACGAAAGGATACACAAAACTGTCATACAATGAAACCATCACAAGGTAAACCAATACAATAGCTGCCAATAATGCGATTCCCAACGTACCGAAACCTTCCTGCTGGTTTTCCATATCTCCACTCCAGATGTAATCTACACCTATAGGTTTGTTTTTGCTGTCCATGAACTGTTTTGCCCATTCGTTGGCAACGTCTCCTACAGGTCTCCCTACTGCTTTAGCTCTTACTTTTACAGAAGGCGATTTGTCTCTACGCTCAAGCAAACTCGGTCCTGATCCCATTTTAACCTCAGCAAACTGGCTAAGACGAACCTGCTGTCCCTGAGGATTCGTAAACATTAAGTTTTTAACATCATCAATAGACTGTCTGTTCGCATCTCCGAAACGGATATTGATGTCATACTCGTACTCTCCAGCTCTGAATTTCCCGTCTGTATTTCCGTTGAATGCAGTCTGCATTGTCTGTCCTACACTTGAAAGATTCAGGCCTAAAGAAGCCATTTTATCTCTGTCGATATTTACCTGAACTTCAGGATTTCCTGAATCTGTAGATAATTCTGCATCTACTGCTCCCGGAACTTTTTTCAGCAATTCTAAGATTCTTGTTGCTTCTTTTACGGCTGTTGCGTTATCCGGAGCGGTTACCACCATTTCAATCGGTGCATTTTCAGCACCCATGATTCCGATTGGCGCCGTTTTGAATTCTACTCCTGTAAATTTCTCTTCTAAAGCTCTTTTTATTTTTGCAGCTTTAATGTTGGTACTTTCAGAACGTTCAGATTTATCTGTTAAATTTACCTGAACTTCCGACTGATAAGTTGTCGCCTGAGCTCCGCCAAAACCTGTTGACTGCTGTCCTACTGTGGTAATTAAATCAACAACATCTTTATCGTTTCTTAAAAACTTCTCAACATCTAATGTAAGCTGATTGGTCTTTTCGATTGTTGCATCTTTTGGTAATTCCATCTGAACAAGGAACTGCCCTCTGTCGATCGGTGGGAAAAATTCTCCTCCGATAAATCCGAATGCTACCAACATGAATGAAGAAATCAATACGATGAAAGTAATCACGACTGTGGAAATTCTTCTTAATGTGGTTTTTAAACACCATTCAAGAATTCCTGTGATCCAGTGGGTGAATTTCTCGATTAAACCTTCAAACCAAAGGATGAATTTTTCGAACCAGTTTTTTCCTGTTAAATGCTCAAGCTTACCAAATCTTGAAGACAGCCACGGAATGATGGTAAATGAAGCCAGCAATGATAACATTGTTGCAATAACTACCGTGACGCAGAACTGAGCCAGAATGTTGGCTACCAGACCTGAACTCATCGCAATCGGTAAGAATACCACCACAATTACCAAAGTAATCGCTGCAACGGTAAACCCGATCTCCGAAGCTCCGTCATACGCTGCTCTGATTTTGCTTTTCCCCATCTCCATGTGACGGTAAATATTTTCCAGTACAACAATCGCGTCATCCACAAGAATACCTACCACTAAGGAAAGTCCCAGTAAACTCATTAAGTTCAGCGTATATCCCATCAGATTCATTCCGATGAACGTTGCCACTAACGAAGCCGGAATGGAAACCATTACGATGAAGGCATTTCTGATGCTGTGAAGGAATAATAACATTACAATTGCCACCAGAATAATCGCTAAGAATAAGTCGAAAATTACGTGGTTGGCAGATTCAAGGGTAAAGTCGGTTGTATCGTTTACCACTTTTACTTTTACACCCTGTGCTTTATAAGCTTCCTGAACGGTTTCAATGGTTTTCTGAACGCTTTCAGATACTGCAACCGCATTGGCATCAGATTGTTTTTTAACCTGCATTAAGATCGTAGGAAACTGGTTGAATCTCGCTACTTTCTCCACATCTTTCTGAGAGTCGAAAACCGTAGCAATATCAGATAAACGAACCTGTGCTCCGTTTTTATTGGAAACCACAAGATTGTTCATTTCTGCTACAGATTTATACTTTCCGGATAATCTGATGGTAGATTTTGACGTTCTGGTCTTTAAACTACCGGTAGGGAAATCCAAGTTTGAAGAAAGGATTGCCTGTTGAACATCTCCGATGGAAAGTCCGTAACCCTGCAGTTTTTTCTCGTCAAGATTCACCTGAATTTCTCTTTCCTGTCCACCCACAAGGTCAACCTGCGCAACACCGTTTACACGGGAGAAAATAGGCTCAATTTTTTTATCTAAAAGATCATAGAGATCTTTGCTGTTTAATTTGTCTGATGAAATACTCATCGTGATGATCGGTAAATCATCCAGAGAGAATTTATTAAGAGAAGGCGCTTTTACATCATCCGGAAGGTCTGCCAGAATGGCGTTTACTTTTCTCTGTGCATCATTCAATGCATAATCTACATCAGCTCCGTCATTCAGCTGAACCATAATTACGGATAAACTTTCATAGGAAGAAGATTCTACTTTCTTCACGTTTTCCAAAGAACCAACGGCATCTTCAATTTTTCGGGTAACGGATGTTTCCACCTCTGCAGGCGAAGCTCCCGGATACACCGTAGAAATGGTTACCATATTGGTTTCAAACTTCGGAATCAATTCGTATCCCATGAGTGTGTAACTCAGGATACCTCCCAACGTAAGAATCGTAAACAATACGATTACCAACGATGGTCTTTTAATCGATATTTCTGCTAACTTCATAAACCTTCTACTTTACGATATTTACTTTAGATCCGTTATCCAGATTGATCTGTCCGTTTGTCACCACCTGATCTCCGCCATTCAGTCCGCTTAAAACCTGAACTTTATCGCCATATACTTTTCCAACGGTTACTTTGATGAGTTTAGCCACTCCGTTCTGTACAACAAATAATTGCCCCGAGCTTACCCCGTTTACAAATGCTTCTGCAGGAACCGTTAACATATTCTGCGTTTCTGCACCGTTGTTTGTTTTAAAGATTGCTGTCGCGTACATACCCGCTTTCAGGTTTCCTCTGTTCTTAACTTCAATTTCAACAGGGAAATTTAAAGAAGCATCACTTTTAGGAGCGATAAATGTAATTCTTCCTACAAATGAGTCTTCCGGTAAAACGTTAACTTTAATCGGAACTTCCTGCCCTAACTGAATTTTCCCGATCTGGCTTTCATCAACCAAAACTGAAAGTTTTAAGCTGTTGATGTTTACGATTTCGAAAAGTCCTGTCCCCGGAGCAACTACCATTCCCGGCTCTACCATTTTTTTATTGATGGTTCCGCTGATTCCTGCACGAATGCTTGTATCATTTACTTTTACACCCTGAGCTCTTAAAGCAGCCTGAGCGTTTTTAAGCTGTAATCTGGAATTATCAAGCTGCTGTTTGGTAACTCCTCCTGTTTTGAAGGCATTTTCATAACGCTGGTTGTCCGCAATAGCATTCTGCAAATTGTTCTGAGCCTGTGTAACATCTACTTCAATAGCATCTCTTTTAATGGTTGCCAATACCTGTCCTGCTCCCACTCTTGAACCTTCTTTTACCAAAACGCTTACTACACGTCCTGAAATTTCAGAAGACTGGTTCATTTCCTGTTTCGGGATAAATGTTCCGTTTGCGCTGTAATCTGTATCAATGTTTTCTCTCGAAACCGTTATAACGTTTACGTTAACTTTGTCTACCTGCTTTGCAACCTCTTTTACTTCCTGCGTCTGCTTTTCTTTATTTCCGGCAATCTTGTAAGCTGCCAAACCAACCAGTACGGCTGCTACGATGATATATATTAAAGTTTTTTTCATAGTTTATTACGGGTTTTGTAGTGTATTTAATTCTCCTTTTGCTTTAATTAGCTTGATTTCAGCCTGTTTGTAATCCAGTAAAGCATTAGCGTAATTCTGTTTTGCCTGCGTTAAAGCATTTTCTGCATCCAGAACTTCTGTAAGTGTTGCTAAACCGTACTGGTAGTTGGATTGTGTATTTTTCTGAACTCTTTCTGCCAATCCTACGTTGTCTTTCATGCTTTCAATATTAATTAAAGCATTTTCTATGTTGGCAATGGCATTTTTATAATCTAAATTAAGGCTTAACTGTGTATTCTGAATATCCAGATCAAGATCCTGAATATCAACTTCTGCCTGATTGATCTTCGCTTTTGTAGCTCCTCCGGTAAAAATCGGAATATTAACATTTAATCCGATTGCAGAGTAATCGCTCCAGAGAACACCATTTTTAAGCCCGTTGGTTAATGGAAATTTTGCTCCGTTTGCACCCCAGCCGTAATTCGCAACAAGGCTTACTGTAGGGTAAAGATACGCTTCAGTCGCTTTTTTATTAAAAACCAGAAGTTCTCTGTTTTTATTTAAAACTTTGATTTCGGTACGGTTATCAAGATTTAAATTTCCTGCAACCAGTTCCGGTTTTGGTTCAATGGTTTTTTCTTCAAGCTCGATATCAGATTCAATTGGAACCCCCATGTAGAACTTCAGTGCATTTTTAGCAAGCTGAACAGAATTAATTAATGTCTGTTTGTTTGATCCGATGTTGGTAAGCTGAACATTGGTTCTGTCGAGATCAATGGATTTTGCCAGTCCGTTATCCACCAGACTTTTAATCACATTTCTTACTTTTTCGGTATTGGCGTAACTTGCCTCTATCGTTTTAAGATTTTCTTCCTGAACAAAAACCTGATAGTAAGCGGATGCTACGTTTTCGATGATCTGCTCATTGGTAAGCTGCGCATTAAGAACATAAAATTCTCTTGTAGATTTTGCCGCCTTCAGTCCGGTGAACACTCTCTGATCAAAAATTGCCTGTTGAAGCTGTACGGAAGCCGTAGAGTTCCAGGGCTGTCCGAACTGGGCTCTGATTTTTTCGCCTCCAAATGCAAGAAGGGATTCCTGAATAATCGGATTGTAAGTGACACCTGCTGTCGCTGAAATCTGAGGTAAAGCTCCTGCTTTTGCCTCATCAATCTTGTATTCGGCTTTTTTGATCTGTAAAGCTGCCTTTTTGGCTTCCGCTTTATTCTGAAGTGCCTGTTTGATCGCTTCCTGTAAGGAAACCTGCTGTTGTGCAGACACCGATGAAAAACCGAACATCATAAATGCAGCCGCTATTCCTACTTTTAGCTTGTTTGCAGTTATACGTTTTTTCATAATATTATACTTCGTTTATTTTTTTAATGTAATTATTATGTTAAATGCTTTTATATCTAAATGACGAATCATTTCTTAAAATACTTTAACATTTTTTTAGTTTTTAAATAGCATATTCAAAATGATCTCTTTTCTTTCGGAAATGATCTTATCGAATTCCTCTTCGCTGATCATAAGATTTTCCATTAATAAAGGTCTTACCGCACTTGGGAAAACCAGCAGAGAAATCATATTCAGAAGAAAATGAATAGGTTTCATCCTCTCTATATTTCCCCGTTCCATTTCTGTTTCAATATCTGTAAAAAGCCTTTTCAGCTCATCTTCTTCGATGTCTTTTTTGTGGCAGTTTCCTTTATTGATCTGTGAAACGATATAGGTTTCGAGATAAGGATACTGAAGACTTGTAGACAAACTTCCTTCGATAAACTGGCCGATCTTTTCTTTCAGAGGAAGATCAGAATTCATGATAATTTCAGATTTTTCTTTTTCCACTTTCTGAGCTTCATCAAAAATAATCTGAATGAGATTGTCCCGTGAGCGGAAATAATAATTGATAAGCGTTCTGTTGACACCGGCTTCATCAGCAATCTCCTGAGTAGTAGCGTCAAACTTACCTTTCACAAAGAATAAATTCTTTGCTGTGTCTTTAATTAATTCCTGTGTTTGGTCTTTTTTTGCTTGATTTGACATTTTTGTTAAACAAATTTGTGCAAATTTAAATCAAATTTTATTTTTGACAAAATTGTTAAACAAAATTATTAAACAAATTAGTGTGACATGCATCATATTTTTGACTTTAATCTCAGATTACGACTTATTAACCTTTGAAAAATAACCTGATTTTATATCTTTGCCGAAAAATTAGTAACCGATGCGAAAAATATTGTTTCTATGCACAGTTTTCTGCTGTGGATTTTTGTTTTCTCAGAACTTTTCTTGGGTAAAACAATTCAGAAGCTATACAGACTATACTGATCATATTTCAAAAGTCCAAAAAGATGATAATGGAAATATGTATCTTTTAGGTAAGACCCTTAGTTTCAGTGGAATTGATGTAGATCCAGGACCAGGTGTAAATCTTTTAATTCCAACAAATTATATAAGTTCAGGAGGATCAGGAACAACCTTTGTCATCAAACTGGATAGTAATGGTAATTATCTGTGGAGTTACAAAATAAGTAATGTACATAATGATGTTGAGTACGATTTGAAGGTTAAAAACGGAAAAGTATATGCACTCACCAATAAATCTGTTTATCAAGGAAATTATATTAATGGCTATGCTACAATTACCACTTTAGACCTTAATGGAAACCTTATTAATGAAACGCAGGTAACAAACTCAAATCCAAATTCATTAGATGTTGATAACAACGGAAATGTATATCTAAGTACTTTTACTTTTTATGATCTGGTATTTCAACAAGCTGTAAATACAGCGTTTAATGATACAAACTCTACAGCGGCTTCGTATATTATTAAATTTAATTCTTCTTTACAGGTTCAATGGCTAAAAAAAGTTACCAACGGAATCGAAAATAAATTGGTTTTAAATTCTAATAATGATGTCTATTTTGCGATGAATAATATATATGGTCAGTCTCGGTATACATTGCAACGATACAACACTAACGGGACTTTGCTTTGGTCTGGAATTCAAGAAGACCAAAGTTATTCTGATATTCTTGTTGATAAAAATGATAAACTTATTGTTTCAGGTCAATGGATGGCTCAGTTTTTACCTATTGACGTAGATCCTTCAAGTAATCAATATTTATTGCCTTCCAATACTTATATCAGCCTTTATTTATTGTGGTTCGATACTAATAATAATTTACTTGATGTAAAAAAATATTTAAATAACGGACAGCATTTTCCTTTATCTATAGAGGGTTTAAGTTGTGATGATTATAATAACCTGCATGTTAATGGATATTTTGATAAAACTTTCGATGCCAATCCTGACTTGGGAGTAAATAATATTGTATTCGGAAGCGGATATTCAGAAGGTTGTTCGATAACTTTTAACCCTAATAGAGAATATAAAACATCTTTCAGAATAGGATCTACGAATGCCTATAAACCAAATGCGTATGCAAGAGTTTATCAAACAGTAAATCTTAATGACAGTTATTATTATGTCGGAACTTTTCACTGGAACTGTGATTTTGACCCTTCTGCCAATGAGTATTTTTTAAATACAATAAACACATCAACAACTAATGATGATGGTTACTTGTTAAAACTAGAAAGATGTAATAATTTACCTCAAAATTCAAGTATGAACATTTGTTTAGGTGCAAATATTCAGTTGAATGCAACTGGCGGAACAACCTATAACTGGACTGGGCCAAATGGATTTACTTCAAATCAGCAAAATCCTACAATTCTCAATTCAACAACAGCAAACTCTGGAATATATACTTGTCAGGTTACAGGATCTATTAATGGATGCGACGGAAGTTTTTCTGTGCATGTAATTGTTGGTGATATTACTCCGCCAGTTCCTAATGTAACAAATCTTACCAATATCATAGGAGACTGTCATACTACGATTTCCAATTTTCCAAAGGCAACAGATAATTGTGCCGGAATCATTACGGCAACCACTACCGATCCTCTTTCCTATTCTGTTCCGGGAACTTATGTGATCCACTGGACTTATAATGACGGAAATGGAAATATTTCGGCACAAAACCAAAATGTAACGGTAACAGCAACGGCATTACCTGTAACAACCAATCTTCAGCAAATTTTCTGTAAAAGCACCAATCCAACAGTTGCCAATATTCAGATTACAGGACAGAATATCAAATGGTACAATGCAGCCGGAAATGTTTTGCCTTCAACAACGGCGCTGGTAAACGGACAGACCTATTATGCCTCCCAAACGATTAACGGATGCGAAAGTGATAAAATCGCTGTTCAGGTTACTGTAAATGAAACTCCGAAACCTACAGGAAACGCTGTTCAGGATTTTTGTGCTTCGGCAAATCCTACTTTGGCAAGTTTAGTTGTAACCGGAACTTCCCTTAAGTTTTATGATGCCGCAGGAAATATCTTACCGCTTACAACTCCTCTGGTGAACGGAACAGTTTACTACGTAACACAGACAGTGAACAACTGTGAGTCTGAAAAACTGGCAATTACGGTAACACTCTCAACGAATAATGTTCCTGCCAATGATTATTCGGCGACGTTCTGTAACAGTACGACAGGGAACTCTATGATGGTGAATTTAACGTCGTATCAAAGTAATATTATTGCCAATCCTTCCGGATATACATTTACTTATACGGATGATTTTGGGAACGTAATTAGCAATCCTTCTGCATATTCTATCAATTTAGGTGCTACTGTAATCCACGTAAAAGTTTCCACACCGGACGGATGTTTTAAAATTGTTCGATTAAATCTGGCTCTGAACCCTAAACCTATATTCAATCTTCCTGAAAGAATTGATTT